>DATGDE010000361.1:0-4570 GCA_035311125.1 Gemmatimonadales bacterium | reverse complement strand
TACTGCCTCGACGAGCAGTGCCACCCGCAGACGATCGCGGTGGTGCGCACGCGGGCCGAAGCGCGCGGCATCGAGATCGTGGTGGGCGATCCGGAGTCGTTCCGGTTCGGCGACGGCGTCATCGGGGCGCTGGTGCAGTATCCCGGCACCGACGGCCGGCTGCGCGACTTCCGCGCCCTGTGCGAGCGCGCCCACGCGGCCGGCGCCCTGGTCACCGTGGCGACCGATCTCCTGGCGCTCACGCTGCTCGTCCCGCCCGGCGAATGGGGCGCCGACATGGCCGTCGGCAACAGCCAGCGCTTCGGCGTCCCGATGGGCTACGGCGGGCCCCATGCGGCGTTCTTCGCGACTCGCGATGCCCACAAGCGCCACCTCCCCGGTCGCATCATCGGCGTCTCGAAGGATCGCGCTGGACGCCCGGCGCTGCGCATGGCCCTGCAGACGCGCGAGCAACACATCCGCCGCGAGAAGGCCACGAGCAACATCTGCACGGCCCAGGTGCTGCTCGCGGTCATGGCGGGGATGTACGCCGTCTATCACGGCCCGGAAGGGCTGCGCCGCATCGCGGAACGGGTCCACGCCTTCACCACGCTCCTCGCCAAGGCGCTGCAGCGCATGGGCTACCGCCTGGTGCACGATTCGTACTTCGACACGCTGTGCCTCGCCGTCGAGCCGTGGGCGCTGCCGCGCCTGCAGGACGCCGCCTGGGCACGCCGCATCAACGTCCGCGCCCTGCCCCCCGACCGCGTCGTCATCGCGCTGGACGAGACCGTCACGCTGGACGACCTGTCCGACCTGATCGCCGTGTTCTCACTGAATGAGACGCTGCCCTACATGGCCGACGAGGCGGCGGCCAGAACCGAGACGACGATCCCCGCCGGCCTGCGGCGCCGCTCGACGTACCTCACGCACCCCGTCTTCCACCGCTATCGCTCGGAGACGGAGATGCTGCGCTACCTGAAGCGGCTCGAGGCGCGCGATCTCTCGCTCACCTCCGCGATGATCCCGCTCGGTTCGTGCACCCTGAAGCTCAACGCGACCACCGAGATGGTCCCCGTCTCCTGGCGCGAGTTCAACCGGCTGCACCCCTTCGCACCGCTGTCCCAGGCGCAGGGCTATCAGATGCTGTTCCGCCAGCTCGAGGACCAGCTGACGGAGATCACCGGGTTCTCCGCCGTGTCGCTGCAGCCCAACGCCGGATCGCAGGGCGAATTCACCGGGCTGCTCGTCATCCGCGCCTATCACCGCTCGCAGGGCGATGCCCGGCGTGTCACCTGCCTCATCCCGCAATCGGCCCACGGCACGAATCCGGCCAGCGCCGCCATGGCGGGGATGCAGGTCGTGGTGGTGAAGACCGACGCGCAGGGCAACATCGACCTCGAGGATCTGCGGGCCAAGGCCAAGCAGTACGCCGACACGCTGGCGGCGCTGATGGTGACCTATCCGTCAACGCACGGCGTGTTCGAGGCCACGATCCGCGAAATCTGCAAGATCGTCCACGCGAACGGGGGGCAGGTGTACATGGACGGCGCCAACCTGAACGCCCAGGTCGGCCTGTGCCGTCCGGCGGACATCGGCGCCGACGTGTGCCACCTCAACCTGCACAAGACGTTCTGCATCCCGCACGGCGGCGGCGGTCCCGGCATGGGCCCGATCGCGGTCGCGCGTCATCTGGCGCCGTTCCTCCCCGACCACCCGGTCGTGCCGCTCGGCCATCCGCAATCCTGCGGCACCGTCTCCGCCGCGCCGTGGGGCAGCTCGTCCATTCTGCCCATCTCGTGGGCGTACATCTCGCTCATGGGACAGGAAGGACAGGTCGAGGCCACGAAGGTCGCGATCCTGAACGCGAACTACATCGCGCGCCGGCTCGCCGGACACTACGAGCTGCTCTACTCCGGCGCGCACGGCCTCATCGCGCACGAATGCATCATCGACACGCGGCCGTTCAAGCAGTCGGCCGGCGTCGAGGTCGAGGACATCGCCAAGCGCATCATCGATTACGGGTTCCACCCGCCCACGGTCTCGTTCCCCGTCGCGGGCACCCTGATGATCGAGCCCACCGAGAGCGAGTCGAAGCAGGAGCTCGACCGCTTCTGCGACGCCCTAATCGCGATCCGCGAGGAGATCCGCGAGATCGAGACGGGCGCGGCCGACCGGGAGAACAATCTCCTGAAGAACGCCCCGCACACGCTCGCCGATCTGCTGGCGGACCGCTGGGACCGGCCTTATGCGCGCGAGCGCGCCGGGTTCCCTTCCGCCGCCACGCGGGAACACAAGATCTGGCCCACGGTGGGACGGATCGACGGCGCGTACGGCGACCGCAATCTGGTGTGCGTCTGTCCGCCGGTGGAGGATTACGCGGCCGTCTGAGTGGCGTCTGGCCGTCGATGCGACCGGACGCCCGGGCGCCTGGAACATGGCGCTCGACGACGCGCTGCTGCGGGATGCGGCCCGCAGCGGCCGGCCGACCCTGCGACTGTATCGCTGGTCGCCGGCCTGTCTCTCGTTCGGCCGGAACGAGCCGGCGCTGGCCCGCTACGAGCGCGCCGCCATCGAGCGGCTGGGGCTCGACGTGGTGCGCCGTCCCACCGGGGGGCGCGCCGTCTGGCACGACGCCGAGGTGACCTACGCCGTCGCCGCGCCGATCGCGGCGTTCGGAACGCTGGCGGAGAGCTACCGCGAGATTCACGTCCGCCTCGCCGCGGCGCTGCGATCGCTCGGCGTCCCGGCCCAGCTGGCGCCGCCCCGTCGCGCTCCCGGCGTCGGTGCCGGACCCTGTTTCGCGACGCCGGTCGGCGGTGAAGTGCTGGTCGGCGGGAAGAAGCTCATCGGCTCCGCCCAGGTGCGGCACGGCAGCGCGTTTCTGCAGCACGGCTCCATTCTGCTCGACGGCTCGCAGGATGTGATTCGCGCCGTCAGCCATCAGCCGTCGGCCGTCAGCGCGGCAACGTCGTTGACCGAGGCGCTCGGTCGACCGGTGGTGTTCGCCGAGGTCGCGGACGCCGTCATCGCTTCCTGGGGAACCCCCTTCACCGTCCTCGACCACCCTGCACCGGCCTCCACCGCCTTCGCCTCGCCGGCGTGGACCTGGCGCCGCTAGCGGCGCCGTTGAATCTTTGGGCATGATCACTCCGCTGCGCGCTCCGCGACTGGCCGTTTCCGCCCTGCTGCTCCTCGCGGTTGCAGCCTGCACCAGGCGCGGAGGCTGTCGCGACGACTACTGCGGCACGCTCGTCCTCGCCGGCACCGGCGACGCCACGACGCTGTTGCCGCCCGTGAGCGACGCGTCGGTCGACCGGGACATTTTCGACCAGATCTTCCTCAAGCTGGCCGACCTCGCCCCCGGCGGCGGCACGATCGGGGATGCCGGGTTCGTCCCCCAGCTGGCGGCACGCTGGGAGTGGACCGATCCGCTGACCCTCGTGTTTCACCTCGATCCCCGGGCGCGCTGGCAGGACGGTCAGGGGGTGACCGCGGCGGACGTGGCGTTCACCTTCGACGCGTATACCGATAGCGCGGTGAACGCTCCGGACCGCTCCACCCTGACGCACATCGCGGCGGTGACCGCGCAGGACTCGCTCACCGCCGTGTTCCGGTTTCGCGATCGCTATCCGGAGATGTTCTACGACGCGACGTATCACATGCGCATCTTGCCCGCGCATCTGCTCCGCGACGTTCCCCGCGAGAGCTGGCGCACCGCGGCCTTCGGACGCGCGCCGATCGGGGACGGCCCCTACCGCTTCGTGCGGTGGACGCCCGGGCAGACGGTCGAGCTGGCGGCCGACTCGGCGTTCTTCCTGGGCCGTCCGCATCTGCGCCGCCTGATCTGGCGCTTCGCCAGCGACCTGAACGTCGCGGTCACCCAGGTCGTGGCCGGAGAGGCCGATGCCGTCGAAGTGCTGCTCAGCCCGACCAACATCAAGCGCGCCCAGGAGGCGGGACACCTCACCCTGTACCCGTACGCGGGGCCGACGTACACCTTCCTGCGATTCAATCTGCGCGCCAACGGCGACTCGCTGCACCCGCACCCGATCTTCGCCGATCGTGACGTGCGCCGGGCGCTGGTGCTCGCGACCGACCGGGAGCGGATGTGCCGGAGCGTCTTCTCCGGCCACGCCAAGGTCCCCCCCGGACCGATGCCCCAACAGTGGCAGTGGCTCTGGGTGCCGCAGCTCGCGGTCCCGTCCTACGACACTGCCGGTGCCGCGGCGCTGCTCGCGGCGCGAGGCTGGCGCGACAGCAACGGCGACGGCGTGCGTGATCGCGGCGGCCGCAAGCTGTCCTTTCACTTGAGCGTGCCGTCCACCAGTCCGCCGCGCATGCAGTACGCCCAGCTGCTGCAGGAAGCGCTGAAGGCGGTGGGGGTGGAGGTCGTGATCGACCAGATGGATCCGCCGACCCTGCAGGAGCACCTCCGCGCGGGCGGGTTCGACGCGGCGCTCGAGTCGTGGTACGCCGATCCGACGCCGACCTCGACCGCCCCGGCGATCTGGGGGACGCACGGCACGTCCAATTTCGGCCATTACGCGAGCCCCACTTTCGACCGCCAGGTGGCGGCCGCGTCCGCGGC
>DATGDE010000360.1:0-6380 GCA_035311125.1 Gemmatimonadales bacterium | reverse complement strand
GAGAAGACGGCGTACACCTCCCGCCCGAACCGGTCGTCCCACATCGCGCGCACTTCTTCCAGGCCGAGCTCCGTGATGACGAGCCCGTCGCGCACCTCGCGGTCGCGCTGCCGTCCCGGAAGCTCGAAGATGTGGGAGAGAGAGGGAGTGGGATCGGTCGAGATGGCGAGGCTGCGTTCGCCGGCCTCGGCGTACTGGAGCGCCGTCGCGGCGGCACAGGTGGTCTTGCCCACTCCCCCCTTCCCCAGGAAGACGTGGGTGCGGGCTGTCGTCGTCACCGAGTCGAGGGGAAGCGCCCGGCCCGGCTAATGCGCCAGGACCACACGCTGCGCGTACTGCCCCTTGAGAATCTGCACGATCGCGTCACGTTCCCCGGGGCTGAGGCGAATGTGGGAGCCGAGCATCAACCGCATGACTCCGCTGGGCCTGTCGAGAAACGTCTCGAGGTCGACGCCGAAGCGGAGCACCACATCCCCGTACGCGTAAGTGAGATCGGGCGCAACATCGTGCACGGCACGGACCCGGAGTGCGGAGATCGCGTGACACTCGTAGCAGCCGTGCCGGACAAAGATCGCCGCGCGCGGATCGGGCACGACCGGCGAACCCCCCGTCCGTGTCGCCAGCGCGGTCAACGCCACCACCGTCCCCGCCGCCATGCCGAGTACCCAGGTCGTCTTCATAGGGCCCTCCTGCAGGCAGTCTAGGCGATGGGAACCCGGAATCGAATGAAGGCGGGACGAACGGTTCTTCAGGCCACCGACACGGGGATCCCTGGCGCTCCATCGTGCCGGGCCACACGTTACGGGATGCCACCGTTCATGCGCCTCTGGCCGGCCTTGCTCGTCGCAGCGGCCTCCACGGCCGGCGCGCAGGCGCCGGTCGATCTGAACAAGCTCCAGGACGAAGCTGTCCGTCGCATCACCGAGTACGTCCGCATCAACACCACGAATCCGCCCGGCAACGAGGCGGAGTCCATGCGCTTCTTCGCCCGCATCTTCAAGGACGAGGGCATCCCCTTCGACACGGCGTCTTCCGCCCCGGGTCGCGGCAACATCTGGGCCCGTCTCAAGGGGGGCTCCGCGCCCGCCTTGGTGCTGCTGCACCACATGGACGTCGTTCCGGCCGATACTCACTACTGGCATGCCGATCCGTTCGCCGCCACGGTGAGGAACGGCGATCTGTTCGGGCGCGGCACGCTCGACACGAAGACCCTCGGCATCGCGGAGCTGGCGGCGTTTCTCACGCTGCACCGCACACACGTGCCGCTCACCCGCGACGTGATCTTCATGGCCACGGCGGACGAGGAGGCCGGCGGGGCGTTCGGCGCCGGGTGGGTCGTGAAGAACCATCCCGAGGCGTTCGCCGGCGCAGGGTTCGTGCTGAACGAGGGCGGTGACGGCTCCATCGAGGACGGGCGGGTCCGCTTCGGGATCGAGGTGACCCAGAAGGTGCCGCTGTGGCTGCGCCTCGTCTCGACCGACAAGCCCAGCCACGGCTCCATCCCGCCTGTCGCCTCGTCGGTGAACCGGCTGATCCGGGCGTTGTTCCGCATTCAGACCCATGACTTCGCCCCGCGCATCGTTCCCGATGTGGATGCCTACTTCAAGGGGCTGGCGCCGAGTGCCGCGCCCCAGTGGCGGGACGCCTATGGCGACATCGCGCAGGCGGTACAGGATCGGAACACGCTGCTGCGGCTGCAGCTGGACGCCCCGGCCATGGCGGCGCTGACGCGCAACACCTGCTCCATTACCATGCTCGCGGGCAGCAACAAGATCAACGTGATTCCCCCCGAGGCTCAGGCCCAGCTCGATTGCCGCCTGCTCCCGGATCAGGATCGGGCTGCCTTTCTGGCCGAGCTGACCGCGGTGATCGACGACCCCGGCATCCGGATCGAGCAGATCATGGGGTTCACGGCCGCCGCCTCCCCCCTCGACAACCCGCTCTACCGGACGATCGCCGACGTCACCCGGAAGCACTTTCCCGCCGCCACCATCGTCCCGCAGGTCTCGACCGGCTTTACCGACAGCCACTTCTTCAGGGACCTGGGGATCGCGAGCTACGGGTATGCGCCGTTCGTCATCCCCGCCGACCAGGAAGGCGGGGTGCACGGCAACGACGAGCGCATCTCGATCGAAAACGTGCGGCGGGGGACGGGCATGATGCTGGAAATCGTAGAGGCGATGGTCCGGCCGTAGGGTTGGATTGTTTCACGCCAATCTCAGGGGGTGTTCAGGCGCAACGTGCTAACACGAAAGTGTCCCGCGCACGGAGCGCCCGATGGGGTAGTGACCGCTGCAGAACGGATCGATGCATCCGGTACCTCCCGGGTCTGGCACGCTGCCTACGACGCCGGTGTCTCACCCTCGTTGACCTACGAGCAGCTGACGATACCGCAGATGCTGGAGCAGGCGGCGGCGCGATATCCCGACCGACCGGCCCTGATCTTCCTCAATCGCCGGATCACGTACGCCCAACTCCACGAGGAGGTGCGGCGGCTCGCGACCGCGCTGGCCCGGCTGGGCGTCGAACGCGATACCCGCGTCGCGATCCAGCTTCCCAACATCCCGCAGGCGGTCATCGCCCACTACGCGACGCTCTCGCTCGGTGCCCAAGCCGTCATGACCAACCCGCTCTACGTCCAGCGGGAGATCGAGCACCAGTGGAACGACGCCGGCTGCCGCGTCGCGTTCGTGACCGACTTCCTCTATGAGCGGACCATCCGGACCCTGCGCGACCGGCTGCCGGTGCGGCAGTACGTGGTCGCGTCTATCCCGGAGTATCTGCGGTTCCCGCTCTCGGCCCTGGCGCCGCTCAAACTGCGACGCATGCGGCCGCCGGCCGTCGCGCGGGTCGCGCCGGAGCGCGGGGTGTACTTCTTCCGGTCCCTGGTCCGGGACACGCCGGCCGATCCGCCGCATCCGGACATCGGTTTCGACGACCTCGCCGTGCTGCAATACACGGGGGGCACGACCGGCGTAGCCAAGGGCGCGATGCTCACGCACCGCAACCTGTCGAGCAACGTGCAGCAGATCCGCGCCTGGCTGCCCGATCTCGCGCTGGGGCACGAGGTCTTCCTGACGGCGTTGCCCCTGTTCCACAGCTTCGGCCTGACGGTCTGCATGAACCTCCCGGTGTATGCGGGCGCCGCGATGGTGCTGGTGCCGAACCCCCGCGACATCGCGACCGTGCTCGCCGGCCTGGAGCGCGGTGTCACCATTTTCCCCGCGGCGCCGGCGCTGTTCAACGCGATCCTCAATCATCCCCGGCTGCGCCCCGCCCGGTTGCGGAGCATCCGTTACTGCGTCTCCGGGGCGGCGCCGCTCCCCGTCGAGCTGTTGCGCCGGTTCGAGGAGGCGACGGGCGGCGTCATTGCGGAAGGGTTCGGGCTCACCGAGACGTCGCCCTGCACTCACGTGAACCCCCTCAAGGGGAAGCGGAAGATCGGCAGCATCGGTATCCCGCTGCCCGACACCGACGCGAAGATCGTGGATCTCGCAGACGCCCGGATCGAGCAGCCGGCCGGCACTGAGGGGGAGCTGCTGGTGCGCGGTCCGCAGGTGATGAAGGGCTACTGGCATCGCCCCGACGAAACGGCACTGACGATCCGGGACGGCTGGCTCCACACCGGGGACATCGCTCGCGTGGACGAGGAGGGCTACACCTACATCGTCGGGCGGAAGAAGGAGATGATCATCGTCCGGGGTTACAAGGTGTTCCCCGACGAAGTCGACGGCATTCTGGCGCAGCACGCAGCGGTGCTCGAGTCGGCCACCATCGGGATCCCCGATCCACAGAGCGGGGAGCGCGTGCGATCCTTCGTCGTGGTGAAGCCGGGGCGCAGTGTCACGGCCGACGAGCTCATCGCGCATTGCCGCGCCGCGCTGGCGCCCTTCAAGGTGCCGAAGGAGATCGAGTTCCGCGCGGAGCTTCCCAAGAGTGCGGCGTTCAAGGTGCTGCGGCGCGAGCTGCGCGCCGAAGCCATCGCCGCGCTCACAGCCGCATCCGGCGCACCAGCTCCGTGAAGCGCGGGTCACCGCGCAGGCCGTCGAGGGTGGGCTCGACCTTGAGATAGGCGAGCCACCCGCGGCGTTCCTCGTAGGCGCGCTCCAGCCATGCGAACACCTGGTCGGCCATCCCCAGGCCCGCGTACACCATGCAGATCGCGACCGGGGACACGTACCCGGTCTTGCGGTGCGCTTCGAGCTCCGCCACGGTGCGCTCCGCCGCCGCGCGATCCCCGCGCACGGCGTACAGGTAGCCGAGGGTCCCGGTGGCGTACGCCGTCTCGGGCGAGAGCGACACGGCTTCGCGCAGGGCCCGCTCGGCTTCGTCGTACGCGCCGCGCTGCACGTGCACACGGCCCAGCATGCGGTAGTTCTCTTCCGACGTCGGATCCATCGCGATGGCGCGGCGCAGGTGACGCAGGGCGTCGTCGTAACGGCGCGCGTAATAGTACAGCCACCCGAGCGAGCGGCGGATCGACGTCGAGGCGGGATCCAGCTCGAGGGCGGTGTGGCCCTCCACCAGCGCCTTGTCGATGCTGCGCTGGGTCATCACGACGAAGGCGTACCACTGGTGGGCGGTCGCGTACCCCGGATCCAGCTCGAGCGCGCGCTGGAACGCGGCGGTGGCCGCGTCCCAATCCCAGTCGTAGATGAACAGGACCCAGCCCAGCGAGCTGTGCACCTCGGCGAGCGTGGGGTCGAGCGCCAGCGCCTGGCGCGCATACCGTTTCGCCAGCTCGAAGCCATCCCGCACCGGCGCGCCGCGGTAGTCGACCTGGAGGGCATAGGCATCCGCGAGTCCCGCATAGGCCAGGGCGAATCGGGGATCCGCCACGATGGCCTGCTCGAAATAGTTGATCGCCTCCGCGGCGCCCGTGAGGGAGCGTTTGTTCCAGCTGTATCGCCCCTTCAGGTAGAGCCCGTACGCCTCGAGGTTCTCCGTGTGCTGGGTGGGCGCCGGCTCGGCCAGATCGGCGAGATAGGTGGCGCGGAGTGTGTTGACGATCGTGTGGGCGATGTCGTCCTGAATCGCGAACACGTCGCCCACCGGACGGTCGTACCGCTCCGACCAGAGTTGCCGGCCGTCGTCGGTGGCGGTGAGGCTTGCCGTGACGCGCAACCGCCCGCCCGCCTGGCGTACCGTCCCCTCGAGTACGACGGATACGCCGAGCAGCGCTCCGGTGGCGCGCACGTCCTGCGGTTTCCCCTTGAGCGCGAAGACCGACGTGCGGGAGGCGACCCGGAGTCCCTCGACCTTGGTGAGGGCGTTGATCAGCTCGTCGGTGATGCCGTCGCTCAGGTACTCGGTATCGGGCTCGGGGCTCGCGTTCTGGAACGGCAGCACCGCGATGAAGCGGGCCAGCCCGAACGCCGCCCGGGGAGCCGCGTTCCTGCCGTCCTGGAGCGCCGCCACGACCTCGGCGGCCGTCCCAAAACGCTCGGCCGGGTCCTTGGCCAGCAGGCGCATCACGGCGTCCTCGACGCCCGGGGGCGTCTCGGGACGACCCGCCCGCAACGGCCGCGCGCGCTCGGCCACGTGCCGGGCGAGAATGCGGCGCGCATTGGGACCCGTAAAGGGCGGCTCCCCGGTCAACATCTCGTAGAGGACGCACCCCAGACTGTACAGATCGCTGCGCCCGCTCAGCTGCCCCTCGGCACTCGCCTGCTCGGGGCTCATGTATTCGGGTGTGCCGATGGCGAGGCCGCGCTCGGTGATCGGCTCGCCCCCGCCGGCCTCCGCGATCGCCCGCGCGATGCCGAAGTCGGCCACGACGGCGTGGTCGTCGGAAAGCAGGATGTTCTCGGGCTTCACGTCGCGATGGATGAAGCCCTGGCGATGCGCGTAGTCGAGCGCCGCCGCGACCTCGCGCGCGATGCGTACCGCGTCCTGCACCGGGAGCCGATGCTCGCGGTCCAGCCGCTGCCGCAACGACTCGCCCGCGACGTACGGGGTGATGTAGTAGAGCAGGCCCGCCGCTTCCCCTGAATCGATGAACGGCAGGATATGCGGATGGGAGAGCTGGGCGGCGATCGCGATCTCCCGGGCGAACCGCTCCTTCCCGATCTGGGAGCCGAGCTCCGGGCGCAGCGCCTTCAGGGCGACGGGACGCCCGTGCTTGCAGTCCCTCGCCAGATAGACGGTGGCAGCGCCGCCGCGGCCCAGCTCGCGCTCGACGACGTAGCGGTCGGCGAGGGCGGCGTTGAGGGCGGCGATGGGGTCGGGCATGACAGAGATGATACAGCCTCTGCAGTACCGGGGAACACGGGGGCAGGCCCCAGGGTTCTAGAACATGATGCCCGCATTCCACCGCCAGTTCGAGGCCTGCGCCTGTCGTCGCTCCCATGAACATGCGGGGTGGAACGCGTTGCCTTGAA
>DATGDE010000359.1:0-3932 GCA_035311125.1 Gemmatimonadales bacterium | reverse complement strand
GAGATCGGCCAGCAGGATGCTCAGGTACAGGTTGTAGCGGCGGGCCCGGTCCAGCTCGGCGGCGAGCGCCTCGCTCAGGGCGCGGCGGTTCAGGGTGCCGGTGAGCGCGTCGGTGGACGCGAGCTGCTCGAAACGCCGCTTGTCGAGCACCGCCGTTTCGAAGTCGTACGCTTTTTCGATTGCGGCCACGGCCGCCTGGATGACCGACTCGGCGAAGCGCGCGTCCGCCGGCGTGAGCGCGGCGTCGGCCTCGGTCGTGCGCAGGAAGAACACGCCCACCCGGCGATCCCGCATGTCGAACGGGATCGCGACCGCGGAGCGCGTCGGCACGAGGATGCGCTCCGCCTGCCAGCGATTCCGCTCGCGCGCGTACATGGGGTCGGTGGCGACGTCCGCGACGAGCACCGAGCTGCCGCCCGCCAGCGCGCGCTCGATCTCCGGATAGCGCGCCATCTCGATCTCGAGGTTGCGCAGCATCGGATTCTCGAACGAGGCGACGACCGTGCCCTTCAGGTCCCCCGCCTTGGCGAGCACGATGGAGCACTTCGAGATGTTGAGCACGCGCGCCACCCGCCGCACGAGGATGTGGTAGATCTCCTCGGGCTTCAGGGAGTCGGTGATCTCGTGCAGGATCTCCACCATGGCGGCGCGGTTCTTCGCCTCCCCCCGCGCCTCGGCGACCGCCTTGCCGAGCCGGAGGTGCGCCTCGACGCGCGCCAGCAGCTCACGCGCGCGGACCGGTTTCGCGATGAAATCCGCCGCGCCCAGGCCGAGCGACTTCACCGCAGCGTCCTCCGGGTCCATGGACGACAGCATGAGTACCGGGAGGTCGCGGAAGCGCTCGTCCTCCTTGAGGAGCCCCAGGAGCGCCAGCCCGTCCACCTTCGGCATCATGATGTCGAGCAGCAACAGGTGGGGGCGCTCCGCGGCGACGAGCGACAGCAGATTCTCGCCCCCCAGGCTCGTCACGACGTCGTAGCCGCTCTTCTTGAGGATGTAGGACAGGGTCTGGACGAGCGACTCGTCGTCGTCGGCCAACAGGATCTTGGTCGAGAAGGACGGCGGAGACGCGGTCGGCGCGGTCACCGGCGGCGCCGGTCCTCGAGCAGTACGGGATCCACGTTGCCCCCGCTCACCACGAGCACCAGGGGAGGGCGGCGGTACTGCTCGAGCAGCCCGGCGCGCAACGCGGCAGTCGTGGCGGCGCCCGAGGGCTCCACGGCCAGCCCGCACTCCTGGTGCAGGAAGAACACGGCCTCCCGGATGGCGTCGTCGGTTACGGTCACGACCCCGGCCAGCCGGTCCTTGTGTTGCTGCAGCACCGCGAAGGGGAGCTCGCCGACCGAGAGCGTGATGAGCCCGTCGGCGATGCTGGCGGTCCGCTCGAGCGTGACGGGCCGGCCGGCCGAGAGCGAGCGGGTGAGCTTGGGAGCGCCCGCGGGCTCGACCCCGACCACGCGCGCCCGGCTCCCCGCCGCCGCGAGGCCGCGCGCCACGCCCGAAATGAGGCCGCCGCCCCCGACCGGGACGACCACCGTCGCCACATCGGGCAGGTCGGCGGCGATCTCCACGCCGACCGTGGCCTGGCCGGCGATGATGTCGGGATGGTCGAACGGCGGCACCACCGCGAGGCCGTCGCGCGCGGCCAGCTCCAGCGCCGCGAGGCGGCGGTCCTCCGACGTGTGGCCGGCGAAGACGACTTCCCCGCCCCAGCGCTTGACGCCCGCGACCTTCACGGCGGGCGCGGTCTCCGGCATCACGATCACCGCCCGCACGCCGAAGCGCTGCGCCGCGTAGGCGACCGCCTGGCCGTGATTGCCCGAGGAGAACGTGATCACCCCGCGGGCGCGAGCCGCCTCGGGCAGCTTGCGGATCGCGTTGTAGGCCCCGCGGATCTTGAAAGCGCCCATCGGCTGGCGGCTCTCGAGCTTGAGCCAGGCGTCGAGGGGCTGCACGTACTGGAGCGGCGTGCGCACGGCGACGCCCTCCAGCGCCCGGGCCGCCTCGGCGACCTCCCGATCGGCGATCTCGGTGGGCACGGTCAGCGCTTCTTCCCCGACTTCGCCTTCGCCCCTTTGGCCGAGTGCGGCGGGGTCTCGTCCTCGTCGTCCCCGGTCTCCCCCTCGGCCTCGTCTTCGTCCTCTTCCTTCACGATGCGGGCGACGTCCACCACGAGGTCGCCCGGCGTAAGGTTCATCACCTTCACGCCCTGCGTGTTGCGCCCCGAGATCCGGATGCCTTCGACCGGCACGCGGATCACGATGCCCTTCTTGGTGATCATCATCAGCTCGTCGTCGGGCAGCACTTCCTTGAGCGCCACCACGTCACCCGTCTTGTCGTTGCGCTTCAACGTGATGATGCCGCGGCCGCCGCGATGCTGCACCCGGTACTCGTCCAGCTCCGAGCGCTTGCCCATCCCCTTCTCGGTCACGGCGAGCAGCGTCGACGAGCGGCGGATGATCACGAGGTCGATCACCTTGTCCTTCTTGTCGAGGGCGATGCCCCACACGCCGGTGGCGGTGCGCCCCATGTCGCGCACGTCCTGCTCGTGGAACCGGATGCTCATGCCGTGCCGCGTGGCCAGCACGACGTCGTTCTTGCCGTCGGTCACCTGGACGTCGATCAGCTCGTCGCCCTTCTCGATATTGATGGCCCGGATCCCGGAGCTGCGCGGATTGCCGAACTCGGAGAGCCGGGTCTTCTTCACCACTCCTTCCCGCGTGATGAAGAAGAGGAACTGATCCTCGGAGAACTCCCGCACCGGGACGAAGGCAGCGACCCGCTCGTCCGGCTTGATCGCCACGCAGCTCAGGATCGGCTTGCCGCGGGCGGCGCGCGCCGCCTGCGGGATCTCGTGCACCTTCAGCCAGTAGCACTGCCCGTTCTGCGTGAAGAACATCACGTAGTCGTGGGTGGAGGCGATGAACAGGTGCTCCAGCCAGTCGTCTTCCTTCGCGTGCGCCGCGGTGACGCCCCGCCCGCCGCGCCGCTGCCGCCGGTAGGACGACGTGGGGAGCCGCTTGATGTAGCCCCCGTGCGAGACCGTGATCACCATGTCCTCCTCGGCGATCAGGTCTTCGATCGAGAATTCGCCCTGGTCCGCGACGATTTCCGTGCGGCGCTCGTCGCCGAAGCCGTGGGCCAGCTCGGTGAGCTCCTCCTTCAGGATCTTCATGCGCCGCGGCTTGGAGGCGAGGATCTCCTTGCACTCCTTGATGAACTTGCGGACTTCGCGCAGCTCGTCCTCGAGCTTGGTGATCTCGAGGGCGGTGAGCCGGGCCAGCCGCATGTTGAGGATTTCCGCCGACTGCCGCTCGGACAGCTTGAACCGTTTGCGCAGGTTGGCGTCGGCCGTGGGGACGTCCTTCGCCTTGCGGATGATGCGAACGACCTCGTCGATGTGGTCGACCGCGATCTTCAGCCCCTCGAGGATGTGCTCGCGGTCCTGGGCGCGCTTCAGCTCGAACTCGGTGCGGCGGACGATGACGGTGTGGCGGTGCTCGATGAAATGCTCGAGCAGCTCCTTGAGGTCCATCTCCTTCGGCACGCCGTCCACGAGCGCCAGCATGATCGCGCCGAACGTGGTCTGCATCGCCGTGTGCTTGTACAGCTGGTTCAGCACCACCGCGGGCACCGCATCGCGCTTCAGCTCGATGACGACCCGCATCCCCTCGCGATCCGATTCGTCCCGGATGTCGGAGATCCCGTCCAGCTTCTTGTCGTTGACGAGCTGCGCGATGTTCGCGATCAGATTCGCCTTGTTGACCTGGTAGGGAAGCTCCGTGATGACGATCTGCTGCTTGCCGGTCGATTCCCTTTCCTCGATGACGGCCCGGGCGCGCACGATCATCCGCCCCCGGCCCTTCTCGTAGCACTCCTTGATCCCCTCGCGCCCGTAGATGATGCCGGCGGTCGGGAAGTCGGGACCCTTG
>DATGDE010000358.1:0-4030 GCA_035311125.1 Gemmatimonadales bacterium | reverse complement strand
GCCGTCCTATCCGTCGAGCCCGCCGAGGTGAGCCAAGTCTTTTTCGCGGGCGCCGGTGTTCCATTCTGTTTTGCGCAACTGAGAAAACGCCGCGCACGGGCGGCCGCAATCAAGAAGGACCTTTCGCCTATCTGGCGGCCGCCGCGCCACGGCGGCTTCATGCACTGGTTAGGCCGCGCCGCTCTCAAGTCCGGTGTGAATGGGGGTGCCTGACTCGCAGCTCGGAGGATCTGACCCGTCGCGCACCGGCGGCCCATGAAATAGCGGCAGTACCACTGGAACCAGCCGCGCGGATCCTCATGGTAGATCCAGCCGCGTCGTCGCCATTCGGCCAACGACTGCGATGCGTTCACGCCGAAGAGTTGAGCTTCGGATCGTGCCGCTCGCCGCATAGCTTCGCGCGACGGAACCAGGACGCCGGGAACTCGTCGCGGCAGTCCGTCATGTACTTCCCACCGAACACGCCGAGCGCAAGCATATGCGCCGGCGTGAGCTCGGGGCGGAAGTCGGGATCGAAGTTGCGCCCCATCGGCTCGGTCAGCTCGTAGCGGTAGCCCTGCTGCATCCGATCGTTGACGACCACGATCCGCTGCCTCGAGCGGATCACCGCACCCCCGTGCGCATCACCCGCGCGACGTCGAACCCCTGCGCGGCCGCCGTGCCGAGCAGGCGGTCATACGTGGCCTGGTCGAGCTGCGGCTCGCGCGAAAGGATCCAGAGGTAGCGCCGGTCCGGCGTACCGACGAGCGCGGCACGGAAGCCTTCGGTCAGGTCCAGCACCCAGTAGTCCGCCCACACCATGGGGACAAACGAGAGGAAGGCGGGAGCGAATCTGACCTTGAGTCGCGAGGCCGGACCGCGGCGGTCGGCCAGTCGGGCACGCCCCTCGGCGCGCAGGCGGTCGCCCTCCGTGGTAAGGCACGCGTTGACGACCCGGATCGTGCTGTCCCGAAGCACTTCATAGGTAGCCGTGACGTCCGACGCGCAGCGGCTCTGGAAGCGATTGGGCAGCCGCCCGACCTCGTGCCAGCGACCGGAGTATCCCACAAGGTCCAGCGCCGCTATCGCGCGCACGGCCCCGGCGCGGTCCTGCCCTGCCGCGGTGCCGGCACCCACCACGCCAAGCGTCGCCACCAGCGCGGCGATGCCCGCGCTGCGCCACACGTGCCAGCCCGACCGAATCCGTGCTGCCTTCACAGTGTCGTCCTCCCCTCCAGGTGAATTCGGGTTGCGCCTCGCTGAGCCGCGCGCGATCGCAAGATAGGACGCAGGGAGCGAGTTGTCTAGCTTATGTATCAGCATTAGGCTTGACAGTGGATGGACAATGACCTAAGGTTACAGCCCATGAGCAGATCGAAACCGACTGACGTCGCCAGGCACCCCATCGGTGTCGTCCGGGCACGGACGGGACTCTCCGTCGAAGTGCTCCGAGCGTGGGAACGCCGCTACGCGGTGGTCCGACCGCTCCGGTCAGAGGACGGCAAGCGTCTCTACTCCGACGCAGACGTCGAGCGGCTCGGCCTGCTCCATCGTGCCGCGCGCGCCGGACGATCAGTGGCGGCGCTGGCCTCGCTGTCCACCGGCGAGCTGCAACGGATGGTGGATGAGGATGCGGAGCGCGCGAGCACTCGGCCCACGCTGCCCGGGTCGTACCGGGAGCAGGCCATGGGGGCCGT
This sequence comes from Gemmatimonadales bacterium, assembly GCA_035311125.1. Classification (GTDB taxonomy): domain Bacteria; phylum Gemmatimonadota; class Gemmatimonadetes; order Gemmatimonadales; family GWC2-71-9; genus DASTHG01. Next base: position 2,354 of record DATGDE010000358.1, on the reverse strand, counting down.
GCGGGAGCTGGCGCCCGAGCGGCTCGAGTCGCTGCTGCGACGGGCGCTCCTGTCGCTCGGTGCCGTCACGTTCCTCGAGGAAGTGGTCGCCCCGCTGCTCGTGGAGATCGGCGATGCGTGGCACGAAGGGCGGATCACGGTCGCCCACGAGCATGCGGCGTCGGCCACGCTGCTCCAGTTCCTTGGCTGGCTGACGCGCTCGCTGGAGGTGCCGGGGGATGCGCCCCGGGTCGTGCTGGCCACACCGCGCGGCGAGCACCACGCGTTCGGGGCGATGATGGCCGCGGCCGCCGCCGCCCACGACGGGTGGCACGTGACGTGGCTCGGGTCGGACCTGCCGGCGGCCCAGATCGCCACAGGCGCGGAGCAGGGGGGAGCGCGCGTCGTGGCGCTGAGCGCCGCGAGTGACGCGGCCGGCCTGGAACGCGAGCTTGGCGCACTGCGCGCGCTGCTGCCGCGGCACGTGCCGGTACTGGTCGGGGGCGCGGGTGCCGCGACGCTGGCCGACGTGCCGGGCGTGACGAGAGTGCGGGACCTCGCCCATTGGCGGGCGCTGCTGGATCCACACATGACATCGACCGAGGACTGAGTTCATGAGAGATGGCATCGCCACGCCGGCGGCTGCCGTACGCGCGCCGCACTGGGTCCGGGCGTTGACGAAGTGGTTCGACCACGGCGAAGTGGCGCCGCACGCGGGTCCCCCGACCGCGGCCGACAGGCGCGTCGAATGGCTGCGCGTGCTGCCCTTCATCGGCATGCACGTCGCGTGCCTTGGCGTGTTCGTGGTCGGCTGGCATCCCGGCGCGGTGACGGTGGCCGCCGTCCTGTATGTGGTGCGGATGTTCGCCATCACCGGCTTCTATCACCGGTACTTCTCGCACCGGACGTTTCGGACCGGGCGCGCTGCGCAGTTCCTGTTTGCGCTGCTCGGCGCGAGTGCCACGCAGCGCGGTCCCCTGTGGTGGGCGGCGCACCACCGCAAGCACCACCGTCACGCGGACACCGAGCTCGATGTCCACTCGCCCCGCCAGCACGGATTCTGGTGGAGCCACATGGGGTGGATCACCTCGGCCCGGAACTTCCCCACGGACTTCCGGGAAGTCCGCGATTTGGCCCGGTATCCCGAGCTCCGCTGGCTCGATCGCTTCGACATCGCCGTGCCGGTGGCGCTCGCGGTCACGCTGTACGCGATCGGCGGGTGGCCCTGGCTGGTGTGGGGGTACTTCGTGAGCACCGTGGTGCTGTTCCACTGCACGTGCTTCATCAACTCGCTGGCGCATCGACTGGGCAGGCGCCGCTACGAGACCGACGACGACAGCCGCAACAGCTTCACGCTCGCGCTCATCACGCTTGGCGAGGGCTGGCACAACAACCACCATCGCTATCCGGGCGCCACGCGCCAGGGGTTCTTCTGGTGGGAGATCGACCTGACGTACTACGGGCTGGTGGTGCTCAGCTGGCTCCGCGTCATCAGGGACCGGCGTCCCGTGCCGCGCCGGCTCCTGGAGGCGGCATGACGCGGATCGCCATCATCGGGAGCGGCGTGTCGGGGCTCGTCGCGGCGCACCGCCTGCACCGGGAGCACGAGGTGACGGTGTTCGAGGCGGACGATCGCATCGGCGGTCACGTCCATACGTGGACGGTGCGGTCCGGCGGACGGGACTACCAGGTGGATTCGGGATTCATCGTCTGCAACGTGCGCAACTACCCGAACTTCCTGGCGCTCCTGGCGGAGCTCGGGATTCGCACCCAGCCGAGCACGATGAGCTTCAGCGTGCGGCACGACGGGGCCGGCCTCGAGTACAACGGCTCCACCGCGCGAGAGCTCTTCGCGCAACCGCTCAACGCGGTGCGTCCGTCGTTCCTGAGGATGCTGGCGGACGTGCTCCGCTTCAACCGCGCGGCGCCACGCATCGTGCGCGGCGGCGACGGCGCCCTCACGCTCGGCGCGCTGGTCGCCGGCGGCTGGTACTCCGCATCGTTCCGCGACTGGTACCTCGTGCCCATGGGGTCTGCCATCTGGTCGCTCCCGCCGGCCCGCGTCCTCGAGATGCCGGCGCGCTTCTTTGTCGACTTCTTCGACAACCACGGCATGCTCACCGTGGATGGCCGGCCCGTTTGGCGGACGGTGGAAGGGGGGTCGTCGCGCTACGTGGAGGCGCTCACCGCGCCGCTCCGCCGCCACATCCGGACGCGGCACCGCGTCCGCCGCGTCGAGCGCTTCCCCGACCACGTGGAGGTGGACGGCGAGCGGTTCGACCGCGTGGTGCTGGCGTGCCACAGCGACCAGGCCCTCGCCGTGCTCGCCGACCCGTCGCGGGCCGAGCGCGAGGTGCTCGGCGCGATGCCGTACC
>DATGDE010000357.1:0-2302 GCA_035311125.1 Gemmatimonadales bacterium | reverse complement strand
GGCCGCCCGGTCAATGCCGACCAGCTGGTGGTGAGCTCCGGCTCCAAGCAGTCCATCTTCAACGCCTGCTTCACCCTGTTCGGCCCCAAGGACAAGGTGCTGATTCCCTCGCCGGCATGGGTGTCGTACCCGCAGATCGTGTCACTCTGCCGGGCGGAGCCGGTGCTGGTGCCGGGCGACCCCGAGTGGGGCCTCAAGGTCAGCGTGAAGGACCTGGAGCGGCACACCGACAAGCTGGTGAAGGGGCTGATCCTCTGCTCTCCGTGCAACCCGACGGGCGCGACCTACTCCGCCACCGAGATCAAGGCGATCGCGGAGTGGGCCCGGGCGAACAAGGTGTGGATCATCGCCGACGAGATCTACCGCCGCATTCACTACGGCAGCGGCCCCGCGCCGTCGGTGCTGGATCTTCCCGACGACTATCTGGAGCGCGTGGTCGTCGTGACCGGCGTCAGCAAGACCTACGCGATGACGGGGTGGCGCGTCGGCATCGCGCTGGCGCCGGGGCCGGTGGCGAAGGCGATGGCCGCGCTGCAGTCGCACATCACGTCGGGCGCGAACCACATGGCGCAGTGGGCGGCCGCGGCCGCCTACGCCGACGAGCGGGTGGAGCAGGACGTGCAGCGCATGGTCGCCGAGTTCCGCCGGCGGCGCGATCTGCTCGTGGAGACGTTCCGCCGCCGCCTGCCGGGCGTGGAGTTCGTGGAGCCGCACGGGGCGTTCTATTTCTTCTTCCGCGTCGATTCGTTCGGCGGGATTTCCGGTACCGACTTCTGCACCCGCCTCATCACCGAGACGGGCGTCGCGCTGGTGCCCGGGGGAGCGTTCGGCGACGATCGCTGGGTGCGCCTGTCCTACGCCGCCGCGACGGCGGACATCGAGAAGGCGTTGGAACGGATCGTGGGGTTCACGAAGAAGCTCTGAGGGAAGCGGGAATGCGACCTAGAGCTTCGCCGGTCGCTGGCTCAGCACCTCCACCCCCCCATCCGTGACGAGCGTGTCATCCTCGATCCGGACGCCGAACTTGTCGGGCTGGTAGATCCCGGGCTCGATCGTGAACACCATGCCCGGCTCGAGCGGCGCGTCGTTGCCTTCCACGAGATAGGGCGGCTCGTGGCCGTCCATCCCCATACCATGCCCGAGGCGATGGGTGAAGTACTGCCCGTACCCGCCCGCGGTGATGACCTGCCGCGCCGCGCGGTCCATTTCCTGACAGCGCACGCTGAACGGCTTGCCGAGCTGCATGGCGGCGGTCTGGGCGTCGTGCACCAGGTTGAACACCTTCTTGAACTCGTCCGCGGGGGCATCGCCGAACCATGTGGTGCGCGTGATGTCGGAGGTGTAGCCTGCGACCTGGCTCCCGGCGTCGATCAACACCACCATTTCCTTCTGGAGGGCGTTGCCGCCCGGGCCGCCGTGGGGCAGGGCGCTCGACGGGCCGAACTGCACCAGCCCGCCGCCGCTCGAGCCGCGCGACCGCATCTCCTCGCTGAGCTTGGCGGCCACCTCGCGCTCGGTAACCCCGGGGACCAGGGCAGCGAAAGTGGCGGCGATCGACGCCTGGGTGATCTCGATGGCGCGCCGGATCTGGGCGATCTCCTCGGGATACTTGATGATCCGCAGCCGCTCGGTGACCGGCGCGGCGCTTTGCCACTTCCAGCCGCTGCCGGCGACGTCGAACAGGCGGAGGGCGGAGCCGTAATCCAGGCTCGCCTCGATGGCGCCCTGACCCGCCCGGTGCTCGGGCTTCACGCTCTGCAGCACGGTCCGCGCGAGCTTCCACGGATCGTCCTGCTCGTCCCAGCCGCGCACGTCGCTCACGACGCTGGCGCGCTTGACGCGCTCCACTTCGAAGGAGGGAGCGACGATCGCCGCTTCGCCTTTCGTGGGGACGAGGAGGAGAATCAGGCGCTCGCTGCGCCCGGGAGCGGCGCCCGTGTAGTAGGTGAAGTTGGTGCTCGGGGCGGCGACGAACAGGTCGAGCTTGCGCCGGTCGAGCTCGGCGCGCAGCCGGTCGAGCCGGCGCGCGAAGACTTCGGGACCGAGGGCCGGCTGCTGGGACGGATCGAACCTCCGGACGCTCACGCGGCCGCCAATGCGCCCAGCCAGCGCCGCTCCCCCGATTGCAGCCACGAATTCCCGGCGCTCCATCATCTGGCTCCTCCGCGAGACGGGGCTATATTACGCCCCCCCACGCACCGGTGGAAGGCGCGCGCGCGCATGCAATTCCAGGCGAGGATCGAGCCGCTCGACGGCAAGCTTCCCAAGGTGTCCTACCATTGGGATCCGGAGACCGACATTC
>DATGDE010000356.1:0-6751 GCA_035311125.1 Gemmatimonadales bacterium | reverse complement strand
GGAGCGTGCGGGAGCGCGATATCCGGCTGTTCGAGCTGGGAACGGTGTTCCGTGCCTGCGCCGGACCCGGGACGACGCCGACGGAGCGTCTGGCGCTGGCGGGGGTGCTGACCGGGGCCCGGCGCCCCCTCCATTGGACCGACGGGGGGGATGCGAAACTGCCTGATATGGACATCTGGGACCTCAAGCGCCACTTTGAGTTAGCCGTTTCGGAAGCCTTCCCCGGAGCCCGGGTGCGTCCCGGTACCCGAGAGGACCTGTGGCAGGCGGTGGCAGGGCCGGATGATCGGCAGGTTGGCCGCGCTGCGCGGATGCAGGCGGACGCACCCAGGTCGGCCGGCGCGTTGTTCGGCTTCGAAGTCGAGGTGGATGTCGCCGCGCAACGGGCAGTGCATTTCGCCCCGCTGCCGGCGCAGCCGCCGATCGAGCAGGATCTGTCGCTCGTGTTGCCGAGTGGCGTAACGGCACAGCAGGTGGAGACGCTGTTGCGGCAGGCCAGCGGCTCGTTGCTCGAACGGCTGATCGTGCTGGACGAGTATCGCGGGGACAAGGTGCCCGAGGGGACGCGCGGGGTGACGTGGCGCTGCGTGTTCCGTGACCCCGCGCGCACGCTGCGCGACGGCGAAGTGGACGATGTGATCCGGCGGATGCTGGCCCTACTGGAGGGCGAACTGGGTGTACGACGCAGAGCGGGCTGACGTCCTGGCGTTGGAGCAGCTCGAGGCGGTGTTGCGCGAGGTCGCCGAGGAGCTGGCGACGTGGCGCGCCCGCGCATTGAAGGCGGAGTCGCGTGGTGGAGGTGGGGGCGGTGGGAGCGCGCGCGGGGAGGGTGACGGTCGTGGCCGGGCTGCCGAGCTGGAAGTGGAGAACCGGCAGCTGCGCACGCGGGTCGATGCGGCGCGCAACCGGGTTCAGGAGCTGCTGACGCGGTTGGCGTTTCTGGAGGAGCAGTCGCGCGAGGGGGCCGCTGCCGCCGGGACGAATGGGGGCAGCGCCGGGACCGGGCGCGGAGCGGGGCGGTGAGCGCGAAGAAGCACGCGGTCCGGGTGGTGATCGGCGGCGAGGAGTACACGGTGCGCTCCGACCTGACACCCGAATACACGCGCGAGGTGGCGGGTTACGTCGACCAGGCGCTGCGGAAGGTGCTGGCCCAGGGGGGACTCATCGAGACGCACAAGGCGGCGATCCTGGCGGCGCTGGACATCACGAACGAGCTGTTTCAGGCGAAGAAAGGGGAGCGCGAGGTGGCCGGCCGGTTGGCGGCCCTCGCGGATGATTTCGCGAAGATGCTGCCGCCCGGACGGCGCAAGGCGGTCGAGCGCGGGTGACTAGTCGCCCCGGCCCTCGAAGGGTCGGGGCGTTGCCGGAGATAGATCGATGTCTACGTGGATCGAGGTCGTCCTGTCCGTTCTCGGCGGCGGAATCGTCGCGGGAGCGATTCTCTATGTGGCGGGTCGGCGCGTGGAGCGCCGCGTGGCGGAGGCAACCGCTCGCCTGTCGGCCGGCGAGCGGGAGCGCCAGCTGGCGGATGCGCGCGCACGCATGGAGCTGGAGGGTCGCGAGGAGCTGATCCGGGCCCGGGAGCAGCTCGAGCAGGAGCTCGCCGAGCGTCGCCGGGAAGTGGACCGGCGCCAGAGCGCGATCGAGAAGACCCAGACCGCCAGCGCCGAGCGCGAGCGTGAAGTCGCGCGTCGGGAGCAATCCTTCGCCGAGCGCGAGCGCGTCCTCTCGGGCCGCGAGCAGGAGGCGCGCGCCCAGCTCGAGCGCCTCGCGGGACTCTCCGCCCACGAAGCCAAGGAGGAGCTGAAGCGGCGCCTGGAGGAGGAGGCCCGCGGCGAAGCAGCCGCCCTGCTCCGGGACATCCGCGAGCAGGCACAGAAGAGCGCCGATCGCGAGGCGAAGAAGATCGTGGCGCTCGCCATCCAGCGGATCGCGGCCGACCATACCGCCGAGACGACGGTGTCGGCCGTGGCGCTTCCCTCGGACGAGCTGAAGGGCCGGATCATCGGCCGCGAAGGGCGCAATATCCGGGCGTTCGAGTCCGCCACCGGCACGGACGTCATCATCGACGACACCCCCGATACCGTGGTGATCTCCTGTTTCGACCCGGTCCGCCGGGAGGTCGCGCGCCTCTCCCTGGAGCGGCTCATCACCGACGGCCGCATCCATCCGGGGCGCATCGAAGAAGTGGTTCGCAAGGCGCAGGAGGAGATCGACGCCGGCATCGTGGAGGCGGGCGAGCGGGCGGTCTACGAGACCGGCCTGCGCGGCATGCACCAGGAGCTCGTCAAGCTCGTCGGCCGGATGCGCTACCGGACCTCGTACGGCCAGAACATCCTGGAGCACTCCAAGGAAGTGGCCTGGATGGCCGGCATCATGGCGGCCGAACTGAAGCTCGATGTGCCGCTCGCCAAGCGCGGAGGGCTGTTGCACGACATCGGGAAGGTGCTCACGCACGAACACGATGGCACCCATGTGCAGCTGGGCGTGGAAGTCGCGACGAAGTACGGCGAGCACCCGGTGGTGATCAACTGCATCGCCGCGCATCACGATGACGTGCCGCACGACTCGGCGATCAGCGTCATCGTGCAGGCGGCCGATGCCGTGTCCGGCTCGCGACCCGGAGCGCGCCGCGAGGCGTTCGAGACCTACGTCAAGCGGCTGACGGCGATCGAGCAGATCGCCGCGGAATTCGCCGGCGTCGAGAAGGTGTACGCGATTCAGGCCGGACGGGAGGTCCGGGTCGTCGTCGCCCCCGGGGCGGTGGACGACGCCAAGGCCACGGGACTCGCCGAGCAGATCTCCCGCAAGATCGAGCGGGAGCTCCAGTACCCGGGGCAGATCAAGGTCGTCGTCATCCGGGAGACACGGGCGGTGGACTTTGCACGCTAGCGCGAAACTCATCGACGGAAACGCCATCGGCCAGGCGATGCGGACCGAGCTGAGCGGGGAAATCGCCGCGCTCAAGGCCCGCGGCGTAACGCCCGGGCTGGCTGCGGTGCTGGTGGGCGAGAACCCCGCGTCGGCCACGTATGTCCGCATGAAGGGAAAGGCGTGCGACGAGGCCGGGCTGTACCACGAGACCATCGACCGGCCCGCGGACACGACCGAGGCGGATCTGCTGGCGCTGGTCGACCGTCTCAACGCCGATCCCAAGATTCACGGCATCCTGGTGCAGCTGCCGCTGCCCAAGCACATCAACACCGGGCGGGTCCTGCTGCGCATCGATCCCGGGAAGGACGTCGACGGCTTTCATCCCACGAACGTGGGCAAGGTCTCGACCGGCGACCCGTCCGGGTTCCGGCCCGCCACGCCCTACGGGGTTCAGCAACTGTTGTTGCGGAGCGGGGTGGACACGACCGGCGCGCACGCGGTGATCGTGGGTCGCTCCAACATCGTGGGGCGGCCGATGGCCGCCCTGTTGCTGCAGGACGGCCCGGGCGGCAACGCGACGGTGACGGTCTGTCACTCCCGCACGCGCAACATCGGGGCGGTCACCCGCCAGGCCGACATCCTGATCGTGGCGATGGGCAAGCCGGAGTTCGTCACGGGCGACATGGTCCGCGAGGGTGCGGTGGTGATCGATGTAGGAGTGAATCGCGTCAACGACCCCGCGGCCAAGCGGGGCTACCGGCTCGTGGGCGACGTGAAGTTCGACGAGGCGGTGCAGGTCGCGTCCGCCATCACGCCCGTGCCGGGCGGCGTCGGACCCATGACCATCACCATGCTGCTCGTCAACACGGTACAGGCCGCCCGCCAATGGGCTCGCCCCTAGACCAATTCGCGGCGTTTTCACCCGAAGGGGCGTGGACCGTCGCCGAGGTGACGCGCCGGGCGCGCGCCGTCGTCGAGGGCGGCCTTCCCCCATTGTGGGTGAAGGGCGAGGTTTCGGGCTTCAAGGCCTACGGCAGCGGGCATTGGTACTTCACGCTGCGCGACCGGGTCGCGCAGCTGCGCTGCGTGATGTGGTCGCGCGACAATCAGCGCCTGCCCGCCCCGCCCGCCGACGGCATGCAGGTATACGCGTTCGGGTCGCCGACCGTGTGGGAGGAGCGCGGGGAGTTCCGGCTGACGGTACGCCACGTCCTGTCCACCGAAGCCGGCGGCCTGTGGCAGGTGGCCTTCGAAAAGGCCAAGGCGTCGCTGACGCGCGACGGCCTGCTCGACCCCGCCCGCAAACGGCCCGTGCCGCCGTTTCCCCGCCGCATCGCGGTCGTGACCAGCGCTGACGGCGCCGCGCTGCGCGACATCGTCGCGGTGCTGGAGCGCCGCTGGCCCTCCGTGGAGCTGGTGCTGGTGCCCACCCGCGTGCAGGGCGACGGCGCCGAGCGCGAGGTGTGCGCCGCCCTGGCGCTGTTGGGCCGGATCCCCCGTCTCGACGTCGCGATCGTGGGACGGGGCGGTGGCTCGAAGGAGGACCTCTGGACCTTCAACAGCGAGCGCGTCGCTCGAGCCGTCGCCGCGGTGCCGGTTCCGGTCATCTCCGCGGTGGGACACGAGACCGATGTGACATTGTGCGACCTCGTCGCCGACGTGCGAGCCCCCACGCCGTCGGCCGCCGCCGCGGCGGCGACGCCCGACCGGGACGAGGTCCGAGACCGGCTCGACGGGTTGTCGCGCCTGCTGGCGCGCGCGCTGCTCGCGCCGACGCGGCACGCGAGCGAGCGGATCGAGCGCGCCGGCGACCGGATGTCGGCCGGCATGGGACGGCAGCTGGAGCGGGCCCGCGCCCGGCTGTCCGAAAGCGGCGCCAGGCTCGATGCGCTGTCGCCGCTCCGGGTGCTGGAACGGGGCTATGCCGTGGCGCGGGATGCCGCGGGCGGCGTGCTGCGGAGGGTGTCCCAGTTCACACCCGGGCTGCGGTTCCGGTTGCGCGTACAGGACGGGGACGTCGCCGCGCGGGTCGGCGAAGCCTGATGGTGGATCCCGGCGGGTTTGCCCAGGATCTCGAGCGGCTGGAGCAGATCGTTCGGCACCTCGAAGCCGAAGAACTGGACCTCGACGAAGCGTTGCGGCTGTTCGAGGAGGGCGTGCAGCGGTTGCGCGCCGCCCGCGAGCGTCTCGGCGCAGCGGAGCTGCGGGTGCGGCAGGTCATCGCCGACCAGGCGGGCGGAAAGCTGCGCCTTGAAGACGTCGATCGCTGATCGCGCGCTGGACGCCTACCTCACCGACACTCGCGCGCGGGTCGACGCCGTGCTGGGACAGTGGTGCACGAGGGCCGAAGCGTTCTGGCCCGCCCCGGTGGCCGCCGCCGTTCGCTATAGCGTGTTGAGCGAGGGCAAGCGGCTGCGTCCCACCCTCGTCTACGCCGCTTACGAGGCCATGGGGGGCGACGCCGGTGCGGAGGGCATCGCCGAGCTCGCGGCTGCCGTCGAAGTCGTGCACGCCTATTCCCTGATCCACGACGATCTCCCCTGCATGGACAACGACGATCTGCGCCGGGGACGACCCACCGTCCACCGGGCGTTCGACGTGGCGACCGCCACGAGCGCCGGGTTTCACATGGTGGGCCTCGCGGCTCGCGTGCTCGTCTCCGGTCTCGCGGCGCTGGACCTCCCGGCGGAGCGCCGGCAGGCCGTCGCGCTCGAGCTGTTTCGGGCCGCGGGCGGGGGCGGCATGATCGGCGGGCAGGTGCTCGACCTCGAAGCGGAGGGCCGGCACATCTCGCTTGCCGCCCTGCGGGAGGTGCATCAGCGCAAGACCGGCGCGCTCATCGCGGCGGCGTGCGTCATCGGCGGCCTCGCGGCGGGCGGCGCGGCGCCTGGGGAGCACCTGGCGGCGCTGCGCGCCTACGGCGAGGCGATCGGCCTCGCGTTCCAGATCGCCGACGACGTCCTCGACGCCACGGCGACGTCGGCCCAACTGGGCAAGACGGCCGGACGGGACGCCGCCCTCGCCAAGTCCACATTCGTGTCCGTGCTGGGCGTGGGCGCGGCCCGGGCAGAGGCGGAACGGCTGGCCGCGCAGGCCGTAGACCGGCTGCGTCAGGCGGCGTTAGTTTCCCCTACGCTCGTAGCGCTGGCACACTATATCGTGACTCGACCCAACTGACGCCGTGACTTCCCCCCTGCTCGAGTCCATCCACGATCCGGGAGATGTGAAGCGGCTCCCCAAGGACCAGCTTCAGCCCCTGGCGGACGAAGTCCGCCGCCGTCTGATCGACGTCGTGTCGCAGACAGGCGGGCACATCGGCGCCGGGCTGGGCGTCGTCGAGCTCACCGTGGCGCTGTGCCACGTGTTCGACTCCCCGCGCGATAAGATCGTGTGGGATGTGGGGCACCAGGGGTATCCGTGGAAGATCCTCACGGGCCGCAACGACCGCCTGGAGACGCTGCGACAGGAAGGCGGCCTCTCGGGCTTTCTGCGGCGCGATGAAAGTCCGCACGACCAGTTCGGGGCGGGACACGCAGGGACCGCGCTCTCGGCGGCGCTGGGCATGGCGACCGCGCGCGACCTCGGCGGAGCCGACTACAAGGTCGTCGCGGTGGTGGGTGACGGTGCGATGACCTGCGGCCTCTCCTACGAGGCGATGAACAACGCGGGACATTCCGACCGCGACCTCATCGTCGTGCTCAACGACAACGGGATGTCGATCGCGCCCAACGTCGGCGCCATGAGCAAGTACCTGGGCTCGATCATCGCCAGCCCGGTCGGGGTCCGGTGGCGCGAGCGCGTCAAGCACGCCATCGAGAAGGCGTCCCATCTCGTCGGCGGGCCGCGGCTCGTGGAGTTCGCCAAGACGCTCGAGGAG
>DATGDE010000355.1:0-3153 GCA_035311125.1 Gemmatimonadales bacterium | reverse complement strand
CTGTGGGCCAAGCTGCTGGCGGACCACGGCCAGCCGCTGCCGGCGGACGGGCCGCCGCCCTCCCGTACCGCACGGGTGATGGCATGGGTGGGCCGGCGCCTCGGGCCCGGGTATCTGCTCCCGCTGCTGCTGCGCGAAGAGGGGCGCGAGGTGAAGGGGTACATCGACCTGCACCGCGACTCCTCCGGTGCAGCGGCCCGCGCCGTGTCGCTGACGCTCGCGAAGGAATCGGCCGAGCATGCGGGCACGCTCGCCGGGCTGGCCGGCGGCAGCGCCGAGCCGTGGCACCAGACCGAGTCGGGCGGGTTTCTGCGCAACGTCGTATACGGCTTCAACGACGGCCTCACCGCCAATTTCGGGCTCGTGGCCGGCGTGATCGGAGCGGCCGTCACTCCGCACGTCGTGCTGATCTCGGGCGTGGCGGGGATGTTCGCCGACGCGCTGTCGATGGGCGCCTCCGGATTTCTCGCCGCCAAGAGCGAGCAGGAGGTCTACGCCCACGAGATCGCGATGGAGCGCGAGGAGATCCGCCTCATGCCGGAAGTCGAGGCGGAAGAGCTGGCGCTGATCTACGAAGCGAAAGGCATCGAGGAAGACCGGGCGCGCCAGATGGCGGCGCAGGTAATGCGAGATCCGGGGCGCGCCCTGGAGGAGAGCGTGCGGGAGGAGCTGAAGATCGGCGAGGCACGCAGTACGCCGCTCAAGGAAGGGTGGGTCACCGGCGTCGCCACGGCCGTAGGGGCGCTCATCCCGGTGGCTCCGTTCCTCGTGCTCTCCGGTCCCGCGGCGGCGTGGACGGCATTCGCCCTGGCGATGCTGTCGCACTTCGCGGTCGGCGCCGCGCGCAGCCTGTTCACGGGCCGGGGGGTGTTCCGCAGCGGGATCGACATGTTCGTCGTGGGACTGGGCGTGGCGGGCGTGGGCTACGTCGTGGGAGACGTAATCGCGAAGCTGCTGTGACGGCGCGCCTCAGACCACCAGGTTCACCAGCCGGTCCTGCACGTAGACGATCTTCTTCACCGGATTCCCGTCGACGAATTTCTTGACGCCGGCATCCGCCAGCGCGCGGGTCACGACGTCGTCCTGTGACGCTCCCCGCGGCAGCTGCAGCCGCGCCCGGAGCTTGCCGTTCACCTGGACTGCAATCTCCACGTCCCCGGCCTGTGCCAGCCGTTCGTCGTAGGCGGGCCAGCGCTCGTCGAACACCGAGCCGCCCCCGCCCCCGAGCACCGTCCACAGCTCCTCGGCGAGATGGGGCGCATACGGCGCGAGCAGCAGCACCAGCGGTCGCACGGCGTTCCTGGTTCCCGCTCCGTGCTCCCGGATGACGTTCACGTACTCCATCATCGCGGCGATCGCCGTGTTGTAATTGAGCGAGGCCGTGTCCCCCGTGACCTTGCGGACGGTCTGGTGCAGCTTGCGCTCCACCGCCTCCGGGAGCGCATCGCCCTGTCCATGGGGCTCCGGCCCGGCCGCTTCGTGCGCGAGGGTCCACACCTTCTCGAGGAAGCGCCGCACGCCGGTGATGCCCTCGTCGCGGAAGTCGCCGCCTTCCTGGAACGGCCCGAGAAACATCAGGTACATGCGAAACGTGTCGGCGCCCCACTGCTTGATGTAGGCGTCGGGAATGACCACGTTACCACGCGACTTCGACATCTTCGCCCCGTCCTTCACGATCAGCCCGTGGGCCCGGAGCTTGGGGAACGGCTCTTCGAACGCGAGGTGCCCCTGGTCCTTGAGGACCATGGTGATGAAGCGCGAATAGAGCAGGTGCAGGACCGCGTGCTCGTTGCCGCCGATGTAGCTCGTCACCGGCAGCCAGGTCTTCGTGCGTGCGGGGTCGAAAGGCCGGTCGGCGAATTCCGTGGACGGGTAGCGCAGGTAGTACCACGACGAGTCGAGGAACGTGTCGGAAACATCCGTCTCACGCCGGCCGGCCCCGCCGCATTGCGGGCACGGCACGTTGTACCACTCCGTGTGGCGCGCCAGCGGAGAAACGCCGCTGTCGTCGGGCCGGAAGTCTTCGATGGGCGGCAGCAGGACGGGCAGGTCGCGCTCCGGCACGGGGACCGGCCCGCAGCGGTCGCAATAGATGATCGGGATGGGTGGGCCCCAGTAACGCTGCCGTGAGATGCACCAGTCGTGGATCCGGTACTGGACCTTGGGGGTCGCGACGTGCTGCTCGGCCAGCCAGGCGACGATGCGCTTCGCGCCTTCCCGGCAGCTCAGACCGTCGAATTGCCCGGAGTTCACGAGTACCCCGTCCTCGGACACTGACGGCAGTGCCTCCCCCGCGACGTTCACGGCCTGCCGGATGGGAAGCCGGAATTGCGTCGCGAACTCGTGATCCCGGTCGTCGTGGGCCGGGACCGCCATGATCGCGCCGGTCCCGTACTCCATCAGGACGTAGTCGGCGATCCAGACGGGAATGGACTCGCCCGTAGCCGGATTGCGGGCGTAGGAGCCGAGGAACACCCCGGTCTTCACTTTCTCGCCGACGCGGCGCGCCACGACGTCCCGCGCCTGGACCTCGCGCTGGTAGGCACGCACCGTGGCGCGTTGCTCCCCCGCCGTGAGCGTCTCCACCAGCGGATGCTCCGGGGCGAGCACCAGGTAGGTGGCGCCGAAGACGGTGTCGGGGCGGGTGGTGAACACCGTGATCGCCTGACCGGCGGGCGTCTTGAACACGAGCTCCGCCCCCTCGCTCCGGCCGATCCAGTTGCGCTGCAGGGCAAGGGTGGATTCCGACCAGTCGACCGCGTCGAGGTTGCGCAGCAGCCGCTCGGCGTAGTCGGTGATGCGGAAGAACCACTGGTCCAGCAACCGCTGCTCAACCGGCGTATCGCAGCGCTCGCAGCGGCCGTTGATGACCTGCTCGTTGGCGAGCACGGTCTTGTCCTTCGGGCACCAGTTCACCGCCGCGCGCTTCTTGTAGGCGAGGTTCGCCTTGAAGAGCTGCAGGAAGAGCCACTGCGTCCACTTGTAGTACGCCGGATCGGTGGTCGAGAGCTCGTGGCGCCAGTCGAACATCCCGCCGAAGCGGCGCAACTGGCGCCGGAACGTGTCGATGTTGCGCGGGATGAGCTGCGCCGGGTTCGTGCCGACCGCGAGCGCGTAGTTCTCCGAGTGAATGCCGAACGCGTCGAAACCGAT
>DATGDE010000354.1:0-5765 GCA_035311125.1 Gemmatimonadales bacterium | reverse complement strand
TACACGGTGGCGGGCACCGGGGTGCTGCGCAACGCGCTGGCGGTCCTGCCGGCGAAGATCCGCTCCCGGCTGGCGGCCGCCGCCCGCTCCGACACCATCATCCACATCATCGCGGGCGACGAGGTCGGCACCCCCGGGCTGCTGCCGGCCGGCGCCGGCCCGACGCGCACCTGGCACTTCACCGCGACCAACGTGCGCGACTTCGCCTGGGGCGCGGCGCCCAACTTCCTGTGGGACGCGACCAGCTGGGACGGCATCCTGATGCAGGCGCTCTACCCGCCCACCGTCGCCGACGTCTGGAAGACCGCCGCCGACATGAATCGTCATGCCGTCATGATCCACTCCCGCTGGTTTCACTACCCGTGGCCCACCGCCATCAGCGTGGAAGGGCCGGTCGGCGGCATGGAATACCCGATGATCACCTTCGACAACGCCGAGAACGAAAAGGAGCTGTACTACACCATCGCCCACGAGCACGGGCACGAGTGGTTCCCGATGATGGTGGGCTCCGAGGAGCGGCTCTACCCGTGGATGGACGAGGGGTTCAACACGTTCATCGACTGGTTCAGTTTCCGCGACCGCTATCCCGCCGACACGACGCGCATCCAGGCGCTGGAATTCGGCTCGATGCGCGCCTACCAGGACTTCCTGCGCACCTATCGCGGCGTCGAGACGCCGATCATGGAAAGCCAGGATCGCACGCCCAACGGTCTGATGAGCGGCTGGAACGCCTACGGCAAGCCGGCCGTGGCGCTCCATTTCCTGCGCGAGCAGGTGGTAGACTCGAGCGCGTTCGACGACGCGTTCCGCGAGTACGTGCGCCGCTGGGCGTTCAAGCATCCACAGCCCGCCGACTTTTTCCGCACGATGGACAACGCGCTGGGCGAGGACCTGTCGTGGTTCTGGCGCGGCTGGTTCGTGCGCTCCGACCACCTGGACCAGGCGGTGGATTCCGTCGTGCAGCGGGATACCGCCGGCCAGACCCTGACCCGGGTGTTTCTCTCCAGCCGCCGCGAGATGGTGGCTCCGGTCGAGCTGCGCGTCACCGCCGGGGACGGCACCATGCGGACCGTGAAGCTCCCGGTCGAGACGTGGCTGCGGGGTTCACGGGCGGTATGGGCGCTGCTCACACCCACGGCCGCGAAGCCGGTCAAGATCGAGATCGATCCGCGCGGCGTCTACCCGGACGTGGACCGGTCCAACAATACGTGGACGCCACCGACGCCGGGACAATAGCGCGGGATTCGGATCGTCCGTCGATTGTCAGGGGGAGCGTCGCCACGGGCGCCACTCCCCCGCGACGATCAGACCGAAGTTGTGCTCGACCTCGTGCTCGAGCGTGACCTGCGAGCAGAAGCCGAAGCGGCACACCTGGACCACCTCGTGCGGCAGGTCGGCGATGTCGTCCTCGATGTTGGCCACGAGGGCCCACTGCGCTGCCAGCTCGTAGCGAACCTCCAAGCCCGCATCCACTACGGGTGCGGTGCGCAGCAGATAACGGAAGACGGCCCCGGCGCCCGCGCGCACTAGCGCCTGTCGCCGGTATCGCCCGCCGGCGCCGAACGCGTGCTCCCAGTTCGCCGTGACGAAGTGGCCGGGGTGCGTCCCGACGTCGGTTCCGGCAGTGTTTCCGCTCTGCCGCAGGTAGCGCAGCAGCACGGCGTCGCGGCCGGAGACCTGCCAGCCGACGCTCGCGCCGACGGCGAGGGTTACCTCGAAGACGGTCGTGGAATTGAGTGACCCCGCCTCGAGGCGGAAGAGTGCATGGTGCGTCCCCTGGCCGTGAGCCGCATGAGCGGCCAGGCAGGCACCGATCCCAACGCACAGCGCGATCCTTCGGAGCATGGCCCGGTTTCCCGACACGCGCTATACTAGCGCCGCCTCGTGTTCCAGACCAATGCCGTGCGGCTCCTCCCAGCCCTGGTCCTCCTCCTGAACGGAAGCGCCTCCGCCCAGCGGGGGGATTTCGTCTGCGGCAACCCGAGACTCCACCCCGGGCTCGTGTTGCGGGTCAGCGTATTCACTCCGGAAGGCAGCGTGCCGGGCAGCGTCGTGGGTCCGATGGTCCGCTGTGCCGACGGCTATCTCGTCCTCGGACTTTACCCGGGCCAGGACGATCCCGAATACCGCGTGCCCACACACACGATCCACCGCATGTGGGCGCGGGGTAACGCTCGCGTTGTGGGCTTCTTCGCGGGCGCCGTCGTGGGGGCTGCGGCCGGGGGAGGCCTCGCCGCCGTCCGAAGCGACGTCTGCTTCCGCGGCACGCCTCCCGCGTACTCCACCTGCCACGGCAACATCGCCGCCGATGCCTTCATCGGCGGCGCCGTCGGGGGGTTATTGGGATGGGTGCTGGGCCGGGGACTCCCGCACTGGACGAGAATCATTCCCTGAGATCGATCGACGGTATGCGGTACTCGGCAGGCAATCACCGAATACCGCATACCGATAACCCGCCATCAGTCCACAAACGCCCACACCAGGTCCCGGCTCTCCCGGTCCATCCCCGCCGGATCGCCGAGGTGATACAGGTCGCCGGCCACATCGCGCAGCAGCAGGCCTCCGCCCGGCAAGGCGCGCGGCCAGTCGTCGAGCCGGGTCACGAATCGCCTGGGCCCCTGCCGCGTGTGCACGTGCCAGCGCCGGATCTCGACCTCCTCCTCGATCTCCAGCACCCGCGTGACCTGCAACACGAACCCGGCTTCGACCAGCGCCTCTTCAAGCGCCTGCCGCGATCCGCGATCGAGCACGGCAGCGTCCGTGACGAGAGCGAACTCCTCGTCCTCGTGATCGCGCAGCGACACGAACCGGCCGGGTTCCGACCACGGGAAGCAGCGCCGCACCGTGACGGCACGCTCCACGCCGTCTCGCGTGGCCCAGAGCTGGCCGTCGGACCGGCGCTCCAGCGTGAGCCCGGTGCCCGATCGGATCGACGGTTCGCCTACGAAGATTGTGGTCATGCGACCTCCTCGGTGTCAGGTATCAGGTGTCCGGTGCCAGGGGGTGACGGGTGGGGACCCTGACACCCGGTACCTGGCACCTGACACCTGCTACGCCAGCTGCAGCTGCATCTCGTACAACTTCCGGTACCGCCCGTCCTTCCGGTCGAGCAGCTCCCGGTGCGTCCCGGCTTCGGCCAGGCGCCCGTCCTCGATGACGAACAGCCGCGAGGCCTTCCGCAGGGTGGAGAGCCGGTGCGCGATGGCGAACACCGTGCGCCCCGCGATCAGCCGCTCCAGCGCCTGCTGAATTTCCCGCTCCGTTTCCGTATCCACGGCGCTGGTCGCCTCGTCGAGGATCAGGATGCGCGGGTCGTGCAGGATCGCCCGCGCGATGGAGACGCGCTGGCGCTCCCCGCCCGACAACGTGTGGCCCCGCTCACCCACGACCGTGTCGTAGCCGTGCGGCAGCTTGCACACGAAGTCGTGCGCGTTCGCGGCCTGCGCGGCCGCGATCACTTCCTCCAGCTCCGCCTCCGGCAGGCCGTAGCGGATGTTGTCCAGTACCGTGCCGTGGAACAGGTACGGATCCTGGAGCACCATCCCGAGCTGGCGGCGGTAATGGCCCGTCTCCAGCTCCCGGAGGTCCACGCCGTCGATCCGAATCGCGCCGCCCGTGACGTCGTAGAAGCGGGCGATCAGGTTCACGATCGTCGTCTTCCCGCCGCCCGAGCTGCCGACGAGGCCGATCAGCTCGCCGGGTTGCACGTCGAAGCTCACCCCCTTGAGTACCTGCCGGACGCCGTCGTAGGCGAACGTCACATGCTCGAAGGTGACCCGGCCCCGCACCGGCTCGAGGCGTACGGGAGCGGGCGCCTCGCGCACCTCGGGCTCGGTATCCAGCACCTCGAACACGCGGTGCGCCGAGGTCGTCGCCCGGTTCATCGTCCGCGCCATCTGCCCGATGATCTCGATCGGCGCCACGAACATCGTGGTGTAGAGCAGGAACGAGACGAACGTTCCCGCCTGGAGCGCCGCGCCCGCGCCCAGCAGCCGCGGCACCGCGAACACCCACACCAGCACCGTCATGGTGTGCACGCCGAGCATCAGCAACGGCCAGAATCCGGTCCACATGTGGTGGATGCGGTTGAACTCCGCCGTCACGTCCTGGTTGCGCTCCCCGAAACGGGCGATCTCGCGGTCCTCCTGGTTGAACGCCTTCACCACCCGGATGCCGGGAATCGTGTCCGACAGCACGTCCGACACGCGCGACCACTTGCGCCACGCCCGGATGAACAGCCGGTTGATCGACTCGCCGTGCCGGTAGATCAGCCAGCAGAACAGCGGCACCGGCAGCGTCATCACGAGACCGAGGCGCCAGTCGAGCGACAGCAGCACGGCCGAGAGCCCCACCAGCATCACGAGCGACAGCGAGACGTCCACCACGCCGAACGCCAGGAACTCCCACAACCGGTCGGTGTCGGCCGACACGCGCGTGATCAGGCTCCCGGTCTTCTTGCGCGAGAAGAACGCGAGCGACAGACGCTGGATGTGCTCGTACAGCTCGTCGCGCAGGTCGCGCGCGACCCACTCGCCCAGGATCGCCATCAACCGCAACCGCACGAGCGCGGCCCCCTGGCGCACCAGGTACACGAGCGCCATCGCCCCCACCGCGATCCAGGCGATGAGGCTCGCCCGGGCGAGCGGCAGGCTCCCCTGCTGCGCCGGCCGGATCACGCGGTCGATCAGGTACCCGGCCAGATAGGGCGGCACGAGGCTCACCAGCGTGATCACCGCCGCCGCGCTCATCCCGAGCGTGAGCCGGCCCCGGTAGGGCGTGAGGTAGCCCAGCAGCCGCCGGATCACCGCCACCCGCTGACCGGCCACCAGCGCCTGCGCGTCGCGGATCGGCCGCGCCACGCCATCGGCGTACTCGCGGTCCGCGTCCGGGGACGCGACGGCGCGTCCCGCGATCGCCTCTTCCAGCACGAAGCGGAGATTCTCGAACGCGCGGCGCTGCCGGTGCGTGTAGCGCACCACGAGCAGCGCCGGATCCCCCGGCCGCCCGAGGACGGTGAGCGTCGCGGCGGACAGGCCCGGCGCCTCGCGCACCGCCTCCACGCGGGAGCGCCACACGCTCTCGATCGTCCAGCCATCGCCGCTGCGCCGTGCCGTCGCCAGGTGGCTCGGCCCCAGCGCCACCCAGGTTTCCGCCAGGGACAGCGCCTGGTCGAGGTCCGCCAGGGCGTAGAGTTGCACCGGCGCGCCGTCCCAGCGCTCCTCGATGGCGCGGCGCAACTCCACCGGCAGCCGGACGGGCTGGTCGGTGTACCGGCCGATGATCGCTTCGTTGGTGTGCTGCAGCTCCGTGGTCATCATCGTGATCCCCTGTGCATGCCCAACAGAAAGGCCTTCCGGGTCTCTGGGAGCACCCGGAAGGCCGGATCACGCAATGGAATCGCGGACTTCTAGGGTGCTCGTCTCCTCGAGATGGCGTCGCTGAACGCGATACGCCCACCGACTTCGCCGATCGGCGCGGTCCGGCACACGAAGCCCGGCAGCGCCCGGAGGCGAAGCAGCAGTGGGGTAGCGTTCATCGCGTACATGGTCGAGAAGAAACCCTCGATTGGATTGTGGCCGGACTGCTCTTCGGCCAACCTAACGAGTCCCCCGGGCGGTGGACAAGGGCCGGTGGAGAGCAGAGTGTCAGGACGGTGTCGCCTCGTAGGACTTCCCGGCTTGCGGCAGCCGGCGGCGACCGGAGAGGAGCTGCTGGAGGAATTCCTGGCCACGCGCGAGTTGAGCCACCCGGACCGCCAGCTCGTT
>DATGDE010000353.1:0-1654 GCA_035311125.1 Gemmatimonadales bacterium | reverse complement strand
GCGGTGCGCGCGACGGCGATGGCGGAGTCGCCGTATCGCGGGTGGCTGAGCTTGCCGATGGTCTTGAACGGCGATTGCGAGCGCACCGTGTAATCGCTGAAGATGGTAATTGCTCACCGGGTTGGCGGGCGTGGGATCAGGCGACGGCGAACTTCCCGTCGATCAGGGAGCGGATCGCGTCGAGGGCGGGCGCGCCGCGCAGGCGGGCGGTCCCGGTCACGGACCGATAGCCGGCATGGATTTTGGCGCCCCACTCGGAGCGGAAGCCGTTGGTGACCTTACGGAACACCACCGACGGGCGGATTTCCTGTTCACTGACGTTATTGGTCGGCGGCACGCGGCGATCGGTAAGGAAGACGAAGAATTTGCCGCGCCACGCCTTGATCTGGTGTTGCAGGTCGCGTCCGACGGGATGGGCGGCGGGAACGCCGACCAGGGCATCGAGGCCGCGTTCGGCTTTGGCGGCGTAGGCCGCCGGCGTAGGCCGCCAAGGTGCTGTCCTTCAGATGAGGTCGGCGCTTGCCGATGCGGATGGCCCACCGCAGGTGATCGCGGATTTTCGGGGCGACCACCGTGTCGCCGCAGTCAAGGGCGTATTGAACGTCGCGCAGGACGTGGGCGAGGCAGACCTGATGAGCGCGGCCCAGTTCCTGTTGTCCGGCGTAGCGGTCCGAGATCCACACCTCGGGTTGGTGCGCGCCCAGCACCGCCGCCGCCACGCTCCGCGCCCGGCTCGGGGCGATCTCATGCAGAACCGCCTGATCCGATACGAACACCCACTGCCAGTGGGTCACGCCGTCAACGCGGGTCGTGGTCTCGTCCGAGGCGATGACGCGGGCGTCGAGCAGCCTGGCCTTGATCGCCGCGCAGGCGGCCTCCAATCCGGTTCCCATCCGGCGAAAGGCGTTGGCGATGGCGCCTTCGGAGATGGTTAGGCCGAACAGCTCCTTGAGCATCCGTGCCAGACGCTCGAAGCCGACATGGTGGCTGTGGTGGAGATAGGCCAGCAACGAGCGGATCCCCGGCCCGAACGGCGTTCCCGGTGCCATGGCCTCCGGCGGGGCCGCCCGGTAGCGCCGGCCGCAGTCGCGGCAACGGCCCCCGAACACCTCGATCCGCGTCACCACCGGGCGGATGTCGGGAAGGTCGATGTGGTCGTAGCGATGGCGGCACCGCTGATCCGCCGCCGTCACCGCCGTTCCGCAATGCGGGCAGGCCTCGACCAGACGGCGCTCGGTCTTGTCCGGGGTCTCGGTCAATGGCCGCGTCGCACCGGGGCGGGACGGCCGCGGTTTGCGCCGCCGGTTCGCATCACGGTTCTTCCGTCCAGGACCATCTTGGGACGGCGGGGTGTGCGAATTCGACGACGTCTTCTTCGGCTTGCCGACCAGCGCCTCAAGCTCCGCGATCCGCGCCGCCCTGCGCTCGATCAAGGCCGCCTGCTCATCCAGCAAGGCATCCTTCTCGGCGTCAGTCAGGCGATAGCGCAGCACGCGATTCATACCTCGGTTGACTCACATCCAGGCCACCATGGCAAGCCCTTTTTGCCAACCCGGTGAGCAGTTACATCATCGTCTCCCTCGTTAACAATAGATTTCGTGTCGTACTGAAGATTCCTGTCCTGGTGACGCCGCTATAAAATCCGCCAATGGGC
>DATGDE010000352.1:0-15937 GCA_035311125.1 Gemmatimonadales bacterium | reverse complement strand
ATGCTTCGCTCCGCGTTTCGCACGGCGGCAGTCGCGCTTGCACTGCAGACATCTGCACTCGCCGCCCAGCAGGAGGCCCGCTGGGGCGACGAGCTCGGCTCGCCTCTTCCTCCGGTAAACTCACTGCCCGGCGCCGCCGGGCAGCCCGAGGCCTGGCCCGCTCCCCCATTGGTCGATCCCCCCAAGCCGATCCGCGCGATCTACCTGAACGCCTGGGCGTTCGGCGGGCGCCGCTTCGACGAGCTGGTGAAGCTGGCCGATACGACCGAGATCAACGCGTTCGTCATCGACGTCAAGGACGACACCGGCTACCTGACCTACCGATCAGCCGTGCCGACGGCGGCGGAGATCGGCGCCAACGACCAGCGACGCACCCACGACGCGGAGCGGCGGCTGAGGGTCCTCGCCGAGCACGGGATCTACCCGATTGCCCGGATCGTCGTCGCGAAAGACCCCTTGCTCGCAGCTCACAAGCCCGCGTGGTCGGTCCGGCAGGCAGGCGGCGGCCTCTGGCACGACCGGCTGGGCTTCGCCTGGGTGGACGCCTTCAATGATTCCGTCTGGATCTATGCCGCGCAGCTAGCCGCGGAGGCCGTGCGCCTCGGATTCGCCGAAGTGCAGTATGACTACGTGCGGTTCCCGGACGAGCCCGCCAGCCGGATGGCGACGGCGGTCTTCGCCGCGCGGGACACCGGCGAGACCAAGCGCCAGGGCGTCGCGCGCGGCCTCGGGATCCTCCGCGAGCGCACAAAGCGTCTCGGCGTGCCGTTCACCATCGACGTCTTCGGCCTCACCACCACCGCCACCGGCGACATGGGAATCGGCCAGTACTGGGAGGACTTGGTGAGCAAGGCTGATGTCGTGCTGCCGATGGTCTATCCCAGCCACTACTACCGCGGCGTCTACAATGTGCGCTATCCCAACAGCCAGCCGTACCACGTCGTTCGGCGGGCTCTCGAGGATGGGCTCAGGCGATCGGGCCCGCTGGGAAAGACCGCGGAGATCCGCCCGTATCTGCAGGCCTTCACGCTTGGCCCCCCACGCTACTCTCCTACCGAGGTGCGGGCGCAGATGCAGGCGGCGCAGGACCTGGGCATCGACTCTTGGGTGCTCTGGAATCCGCGGAGCGCGTACGACCCGGCAATCTTCCATCCGAAGACGACCGCCCTCAGCGCCACACGCCCGCCGGACGCGGCCGCATCGAATTGATTCTCGCGCCCGGGGCTCAAGCTGGCCTCGGCAGATGACGAACGACCCTCATCCACGTTGCCGCCTGCCGTTGTAACCTGTTGTCTACAAATTACTTAAAGTGTGCCTACGAGCCGGTCCGCAAGTTGCTTCTCGGCTGCCCAAGTCGCTCCGCCGGTACACTCGCTTGTTCTCCATGCGCCGGGCCGTATACTTACGGGGCCCGTCCGCGCCCGGTGGAGCAGACTGCCGGTCGTCACCGTCACAACCCGATTGGAGCTCGCAAGATGGACATGCGCACTCGTCTTGGCCTGCTGGTTGTCCTTGGCCTCGCTGCCACGGCCGCGCCCGCGCGGGCGCAGGGGCTGCCGGCCGGCGTTACCAAGGATGCGATCGACAAGGGAATGGCCATCTTCACGGGTGCCGGCAACTGCTACGCGTGCCACGGGCAAAACGCGCAAGGCATGCTCGGGCCGACCACTAACCTGGTCGACCATCAGTTTCTGCACAGCGACGGGTCGTACCCCGCCATCGTCGCTTATATCAAGAAGGGCGTCACCAAGGAAGAGTCGAAGAGCGGCATCCCGATGCCGCCCCGGGGCGGCTCGGCCATCACCGACGATCAGGTCAACCAGGTGGCCGCCTACGTGTGGTCCATCAGTCACGCAAAGAAGTGATGCGGCCGCGGGCCGCGGTGAAGGGGGGCGACGCGAGTCGCCCCCTTTTTCGTTACCTTCGGGCATGAGCCAACCGGCGCTGGGCATGCCGCAGGCGTGGAGCCGCGTCGCCCGGGACTACCGGTGTCATATCGCGCCCGATTTCCTGCCCGCCGCGCGGGCGATGTGCCGGGCGGTGGGGATCGCGCCGAGCGACCGTGTGCTGGACATCGCCTGCGGGCCCGGCACGGCAGCCGTTGCCGCCCGCGAGCAGGGCGCGGCCCGGGTCGTGGGCGTGGATTACGCCCGCGGCATGATCGCCGCGGCGGGTGCCGACCCCGGCGCATCTCCGGCGGTCCGCTTCGCGGTGGCCGACGCGCTGGCGTTGCCGTTCGCCGGCGAAACCTTCGACGTCGTGATCTCGAGCTTCGGCCTCATCTTCGCCCCTGACCCGAAGCTCGCAGCCGCGGAGGCGGCCAGGGTGCTGCCCCGCGGGGGGCGGATCGGACTCCTGGTCTGGCCGCCCGGCGGCTCCATCGGGGCATATCAGGAAGCGGCCTTCCGCCACCTGGCGGTGCCGCCGAGCCGGCACGATCCGTTTCAGTGGGGCGCGCCGGATCAGGCGCGGCACTGGCTGGGCGCCGCCTTCTCCGCCGTCACGCTCGATCGGATCGACGTGCCGTTCGAGGCCGCTTCGCCCGCGGCCGCATGGAACGTGCTCCGCACGGCGACCGGCCGCGTCGCCGCCGCTTATGCCGCGCTGGATGCCGCGGCGCAGGCGCGCCTGGACGCGGAGATGGTGCGCTTCTTCGAGGCATTCTGCCGGAGCGACGGGCGGGTGCTCTGGCCGCGCGAGGCGCTCGTCGTCCGAGGCATTCGCGCGTGAACCGACTGGGCGCCGCCTCCTCCGCCTACCTCCGCTCCGCCGCGCACCAGCCGATCCACTGGTTTGCCTGGGGCGAGGACGCCTTCGACGCGGCGCGCGCCGCCGACAAGCCGATCCTCCTCGACGTCGGCGCCGTCTGGTGCCACTGGTGCCACGTGATGGATGGCGAGTCCTACGAGCACCCCGAGATCGCCGAATTCCTCAACACCCATTTCGTCTGCATCAAGGTGGATCGCGACGAGCGGCCCGACGTCGATGCCCGCTACCAGCGCGCGGTTCAGGCGCTCACCCGCCAGGGCGGCTGGCCGCTCACTGCCTTCCTCACGCCGGACGGGCAGGTGTTCTACGGCGGCACCTACTTCCCACCCGACGGGAAGTACGGCCGCCCCGGCTTCCGGTCCGTGCTCGGCGGCGTCCTCGACGCATGGCGGAACCGGCGCCAGCAGCTCGAGGGACAGGCCCTTGCGATCCGCCGGGCGATCGAGCAGCAGGGCGGCGAAGCGGCTGCCGGGGAGCTCTCGCCGGGGCTGGTGGACGCCGGCATCGAGGCCATGCTGGAGGTGTTCGACCCAGTGAACGGGGGCTTCGGCGGCCAGCCGAAGTTCCCCCATCCCGGGGCGATCCGGCTGTTGCTGGCGCGCTGGTGGGACGACCCCCGGCCCGAGCTCAGGCAGGTGATCGACCGCACGCTCGGGGGCATGGCGCGCGGGGGCATCCATGACCACCTCGGCGGCGGCTTCCACCGCTACAGCGTGGATGCCGAGTGGATCGTGCCGCATTTCGAGAAGATGGCGTACGACAACTCCGAACTACTGCGGGTCTATTCCGACGCGTACGCGGCGCTCGGCACCGAGGCGTACGCCGACGTGGCACGCGGGATCGTCCGCTGGGTGCGGGAGGTCATGGCGGACCCCGACGGCGGCTACGCGGCAAGCCAGGACGCCGACGTGGGACTCGACGACGACGGCGACTACTTCACCTGGACCCGCGAGGAGGCGGCCGCGGTGCTTTCGCCGGGCGAGCTGCAGGTGGCCGGCGCCTACTTCGACATTGGCACCGCGGGCGAGATGCATCACAACCCCGCCAAGAACGTGCTCTATGCCGCTCTCCCGGTTCAGCAGCTCGCGCAACAGCTCGGCGGGGAAGAGGCGGAGATCGTGCGGCTCCTCGGCGCGGCAGAGGCGAAGCTCCGCGCCGCCCGCGCGCGCAGGCCCGTACCTTTCGTCGATCGCACTCGGTATGCGAGCTGGAACGCCATGCTGGCATCCGCCATGCTCCAGGCCGGGGCCGTCCTGCGTGATCCCTGGCCCGCCGAGCACGCACTCAGGACCCTGAGCCGGCTGCGGGTAGAGTCGCCGGAGCCCGACGCGGTACCCCACACACCGGGCGGGGCGAGCGGCCTGCTCGAGGATCAGGCGCAGGCGGCCGGGGCGGCGCTCGATGCATACGAGGCGACCGGGGACGACGGCTGGCGCGCCTGGGCGGAGGCGATCGCTGGCCGCGTCTGGCGCGATTACCGCGACCCGGCCGGCGGGCTCGTTGACCGGGCGGGGCCGGCCGGTGAAGGTCTCCTCCCGGCCAGGATCAGACCGATCGAGGACGCGCCGACCCCGTCGGCGAACGGCGTCGCGGGACTCGTCTTCTCCCGGCTGGCCGACCTCACGGCGGACGACACGTGGCGGAGGCGGGCAGGAGAGCTGCTCCGCTCGTTCGCCGGCCACGGCGCCGACCTCGGCCTCCACGGTGCGACGTATCTCACGGCGGTGGACCGGTACCTGAATCCCGCGGTCCACCTCATCGTCGTCGGGCCCAGCGACGATCCCTCCGCCGCGGCAATGCATCAGGAGGCACTTCGAACCTACGCCCCCCGCCGCGTCGTGCAGCGGGTCGCTGGTGCGGGCGGACGCGCGCTTCCCCCGGCCGTGCTCAGCATGCTCGGCCGCGCCGTGGGGCCAGCGGGCTACGCCTGCCGCGGCGACGCCTGCAGTCCGCCGGCCACGGGTCCGGACGAGTGGCGTGCCGTGCTACGCTCTATCCGACCCCTCCGGCCGGACGTTACATTACCGGCCCGGTAGGGCCTTCCATCCCATTCGAGCGCACCGTGTCCAAAACGGCTACAATCGAGACCAGCAAGGGAACCATCGTCGCCGAGCTGTTCGACATCGAGGTGCCGAACACCGTGGCGAATTTCGAGAAGCTGGCCAACAGCCAGTTCTATGACGGCACCCGGTTCCACCGCGTGATTCGCGACGTCATGATTCAGGGGGGCGACCCCCTGTCCCGGGACCCCGGCAATCCTCGGGTGGGGACCGGAGGACCCGGCTACAAGATCAAGTGCGAGACCGATCGCAACACGCACAAGCACGTCGCCGGCACGCTGTCGATGGCTCACGCGGGGAAGGACACCGGCGGGAGCCAGTTTTTCATCTGCCACGGGCCCCAGCGGCACCTGGATGGTGTCCATACGGTCTTCGGCCAGGTCACGAAGGGGATGGACGTCGTCCTCGAGATCAAGCAGAACGACGTCGTTCACTCGATCCGGGTCGCCTGACCTGCAGGTCGATTTCGCAGTCCTCGCCGACTACGCGCTGATCGACCAGCAGGGCAAGCTCTCGGTCCTGGGGATCTTCCAGCACGTATGGGTCGTCGCCTTCCCAGCCGTGCATCCGCGGACGCACCTCGTCCTCCGGGTGCGCGGGCGTCGCACCGAGATCGGGGTACACACAATCCGGATCCGGTTCGTGGACGACGCGGGCACCGAACTTCTGGGAGGCGAGGGGACCGTGCAGTTCGGCGAGCCGCCGGCCGGAGTCGTGGACGTCGAGGCCGGAGCCGTGCTCGTGTTCGACGTACCGCTCCCGCGGCCGGGGCAGTTCGCCTTCGAGATCTCCCTCGACGGCGCGCCCATGACGCGGGTCCCGCTCACGGCAGCACAGGGGGCATTCTAAGCCGCTTCACGATCTCTTCATCAACCCCGGTGCATTGTCGGCGGCGAGGAAGCCCAATGGTGCCTCCGCCCATCGTGGCCGCCCGTAGCGCCGTTCGAAATCTGTAACTGATCCGCGCCCCTTTCCAGGAGGCGACCTATGCGAGGTGTCCTCGTCCGCTGCGCCGTTGGCCTTGCCGCCGCGGCGCTTCTTTTTTCTGCCCCGGCCTTCGCCCAGGGCTTCGGGGTCTACGAGCAGGGCGCCTGCGCGATGGGACGCGCAGGCACGGGTGTCGCCAAGCCCTGCGCGGATGGATCAAGCGTCTTCTTCAATCCCGCGAACGTCGCCCGGACACCGGACGTCTTGAGCCTTGGCGGCACGCTCATCGCCCCCCGAGGCACGTTCACCAACGACCTCACCGGGATCCAGAGCGAGCTCGCGCACAAGTATCGGCCGGTGCCGAATCTCTACCTCGTGAAGGGGATGGATCTGGGCGGCAGCGTGAACCGGGTGGCCTTCGCACTCGGCCTCTTCGCTCCGTACGGCCTCACCACCGAATGGCCGGACACGGAGGAGGTCCGCTTCCTCGGCTATCGGAGTGACATCCGCGCGATCTACCTCCAGCCCACGGTCGCAGTCGAGCTCGCCCACCGGGTCTCGGTCGGCGCCGGGCTCGACGTCGACTTCGCCCACGTCCAGCTCAAGCAGCGGGTGGACCTGTCCACTCAGCTCGCGGCGCCGGGCGTCACCTTTGGCATGCTGGGCATCCCCGCCGGCACCGACTTCGCCGACGCCAACCTCGACGGCAACGCCACCCACGTAGGCTTCCATGTCGGCGTATCGGCCAGGGTGACCGACTGGCTGGACATCGGGGCGCGATACCTGTCGCGGCAGTCAGTCGGCTTCAACAACGCCTCGGCGGTGATCGCCCAGGTTCCCACGAACCTCGTGATTCCGGCCGCGCTCCCCGGGATCCCGGCCGGCACGCCGGTGGACGCGCTCGTCGCCCCGCAGTTCACCGGAGCCGGCCTGCTCACGAACCAGACGGCCTCCACCGTCATCCGGCTGCCGGATCAGGCGGTGTTCGGCGTGGCCGCGCGGGTGGCGCCGAGGCTCACTCTGCTGAGTGACGTGCAGTACACCCACTGGAAGTACTTCGATTCGATCGCGGTGACGTTCCAGAAGCTGCCGCTCGAGGTGCTCCACTTCGACGACAAGGACGTCTGGGGCTTCCGGGTCGGTGGGGAGTTCGAGGCAACCCCGGGCCTCACGCTCCGCGGCGGCTGGTACACCCACGACGGGGCCTCGGCGGACTACGCGGTGACGCCGAACCTCCCCGAGGGCAACCGCAGTTCGTTCACGGCGGGCATCGGGGCGCGGATCTCCAAGGGATTCCGGATCGACGCGGCGTACCAGTACATCGACCAGGCGGACCGGCGTGGACGCACGGTGCCGCTGGCCGGCTATCCGGCAGGCTGCAACATCTCGAGCGGGGCGGCGTGCCCCGCGCTGGTACAGCAGAACAATGGTCTCTATTCGTTCCACGCGCACCTCTTCGGTGCGACCTTCTCGTACGCGTTCTGACGGGAGAGCCGACCGTATGCAACTTCGCCACCTCGCGGCGTTCCTCGGCCTCGTGCTCCCGCTCGCAGGCTGCCGCTCCGACGAGGCGCTGAACGCACCCGACCTCTCCAACAACGGCGGGCTGCTCCAGCGCTACGTGTCCATGGGTAACAGCATCACCGCCGGCTTCCAGTCCGCCGGCATCAACGACAGCACCCAGCTCCAGTCCTACCCCGTCCTGTTCGCGGCTCAGGCCAAGGCCCCGTTCTTCGAGCCTCTGCTCAGCAAGCCCGGATGCCCGGCGCCGTTCGACATCAACTCGACCAATCCTCCCCACAGGCTCGGGGGCGGCGGCAGCACCGACTGCGCGCTTAGGGAGCCAACGGCGCTCCCTTACGTGAGCAACGTGGCCGTGCCCGGCGTGACCTCGTTCGGGGTCGAGAGCAACACGAGCCCGTTCGGTGGCACCAATGCGCTCACCCAGTTCATCCTGGGAGGGCGGACCCAGGTGAAGGCGATGATGGACGCCCATCCGACGTTCGTGTCCGTCTGGGTGGGGAACAATGACGTCTTGGGGTCGCTGACAAGCAGCAGCAACCCCGGAGACCCGGCGCTGGTCACGCCTGAGCCGGCCTTCGAAGCGAACTACGGGCCGATCCTGGACAGCATCCAGAAGGTCGGCGCCAAGGCAGTGCTCATCGCCGTTGAAGATGTGGCACTCATTCCCTACGCCTCGAGCGGCGCCACCTATTGGTGTATCAAGAACCAGCCCGCCTGCGGTTTCACGACACCCGCCCCGTTCCCCGGCACGTTCCAGGTCGCGCTCAATTGCGCACCCAAGGTGGCCGTCCCGACCTCGAACGGTGACTCGGTGCTCGTGCCGTCGATCATTGGGATCGCAAAGCTCCAGGCAGCCGCCCAGGGTGCCACCACCACGCTTGACTGCACCGTGGATAACGAGGTGGTGCTCCCCCTGGAGTACAAGACGCTGCGGAATGCCGTGCAGGGCTACAACAGCTACATCGCGGACCAGGCGCAGCAGAGGGGCTGGGCGTACCTCGACTTCAACCCGGCGCTCCTCGCCTACAAGGCCGACCCGACCAAGATCACGACCTTCCCGTCGCTCCCAACGGGGCCGAGCCAGCCCAACGTGCTGTTCGGCAGTTACTTCTCGCTCGACGGGGTACATCCCAGCGCCGCAGCGCATCGGGTCATCGCCGACTCCCTGATCTCCGCCGTGAACCAGAAGTACGGGACGACGATTCCATTCGCGGGGCCGTAACCGGCAGCGGTGAACAGTGAATGGGGGGCTCCGATCAACGGCGGAGCCCCCTGTTCACTGTTTACCGTTCCCCGTTGTCCGTTCACCCTTATTCTTCCTGCCATGCCCACCCTTGCCGACGCCGGCTGGTCCCGCGACCGCGCCCTGGCCCTGATGCACGAATACACCGCCTCGGAACCGCTCCGGCGCCACATGTACGCCGTCGAGATCGCGATGCGGGCCATGGCGGAGCGCGCGGGCGAGGACCCCGAGGCGTGGGGCCTCGTCGGGCTGCTGCACGATTTCGACTATGAGCGGCTCCCCAACGACGCGCATTCCTCCACTGCGGAGCACCCGAGCGAGGGGGTGCGCATCCTGGCCGCCGCCGGGTTCCCCGAGCCCATGCAGCGCGCCATCCTCGCCCATGCGAGCTACACCGGCGTACCGCGCGATACGCCGATGGCCCGGGCGCTCTTCGCCGTGGACGAGCTGTCGGGCTTCCTCGTCGCCTGCGCGCTGGTCCGCCCCTCGCGGAGTCTGGCCGATCTCGAGGTGTCGAGCGTCAAGAAGAAGCTCAAGGACAAGGCCTTTGCCCGCGGCGTGAGCCGGGACGACATCCGCCAAGGAGCGGAGGAGCTGGGCGTGTCGCTCGACGACCACATCGGCTTCGTTCTGGCCGCGCTCCGGCCGCACGAGCGCCAATTGGGTCTCGGCGCCGCATGACTGCAGGCGGGCCCTCGCGGGCGGCGCGGGTCATCGAGGCCGCGCTCAACCGCGCGGCGGGCGGCCCACCGATCCCCGGCAACCGGGTACGGCTCCTCGTTGACGGCCCCGAGACCTACGACCTCATGCTCGACCTAATCGCGACGGCCGAGCGCTGGATCCACCTCGAGAACTACATCATCCGCGACGACCGCACCGGCTGGCGCTTCGCGGAGGCCCTGGCGGCCCGGGCGCGGGCGCGCCTCCCGGTGCGGGTGATGTACGACTGGCTGGGCTCCGTCGGAACCGGCCGCAAGTACTGGCGCTTCCTGCGGGACGCGGGAGTGGAGGTGCGTCGCTTCAACCCGCCCCGGCTGCTGCGGGTCTTCGCGAACCTGACGCGCAACCATCGGAAGCTGCTGGTTGTCGACGGCAGCAGCGCCGTGATCGGTGGCCAGTGCATCGGCGACGAGTGGACCGGCGACCCCGCGCGGGGCATCCCCCAGTGGCGCGATACCGCCGTCGAGATCGTCGGGCCAGCGGCGGGCGCGCTGGACGCCGCGTTCGCGGTGACCTGGGCACTGATGGGGCGCCCGCTGCCGGCAAACGAGGTCGGCGCCGACATCGACCCTTGCGGCGGCGCCCAGGTGCGCGTGATCGCGGGCGAGCCCGGGCGGGAGCGGGCATACCGGGCGCTGGAGTACATCGCGGCCGGCACGATAGACCGGCTGTGGATCACGGACGCGTACATGGTCCCGCCGCCGAGGCTCTTCCAGGCCCTGGTCGACGCGGCCCGCGCGGGCGCCGACATCCGGCTGCTCGTACCCGGGGCGAGCGACGTTCCCGTCGTTCGGAACCTGACGCGCATCGGCTACCGCCGGCTCCTGCGGGCCGGCATCCGGATCTTCGAGTGGGACGGCCCTATGCTGCACGCGAAGACGCTGGTATCCGACGGCCGGTGGGCCCGCATCGGCACGAGCAACCTCAACGCCTCCAGCCTGCTGGGCAACTACGAGCTGGACGTGCTAATCGAGGACGAGGGGTTCGCCCGGGACCTCGAGGCCCAGTTCCGGCGCGACGTCGGATCGAGCCTCGAGGTGCAGCGCCGGGTGTACCGGGCGCCGAAGCGGCTCCAGCCGATCATCCCGTCAGGCCTTGCGCGCCAGCCCGCGGCACAGCCCCGGCGACGCCCGCGCGCCCGGCGGGAGCTTCGCGGCCGCGCCGCCATCGCCACCCGCACGCTCATCAGCGGCGCTCGCCGCTCCATTTACGGGCCGATCAGCCTCGCACTGGTCGTGCTGGGCCTGCTCTTCATCGGATTGCCCAGCACCATGGCCTACGGGTTCGGGGCGGTGTGCGTCTGGCTGGCGGTCTCCGCGGGGCTGGAAGCTTTCGCCCGCCGCCGGGAGGGCTGACCGACCGCCTCCTGCGCTCCGGCTAACGTTCCGGCCGGCGCCGGGTCAAATTGCACCAATCCCGCCGGCCGGCTGCGACCCCGGCGGGCCACTGCACACCGAGGCGCGCATGAGCACCACTTTGGCCACCACCGCGGAGCGCATGGCCCAGCTCCCGCCGGACGTCCCGTCCGATGCCGTCATCGTCACCCGTAACCTCCAGCGCGACTACGACATGGGTGGCGAGATCGTACACGCGCTCCAGGGCGTCGACGTCACCATCCGCAAGAACGAGTTCGTCGCGATCATGGGACCGTCCGGATCGGGCAAGTCCACCCTCATGAACCTGATCGGCTGCCTCGACAGCCCCACCGGCGGGGAGTACTGGCTCAACGGACACCGCGTTTCGGAGCTGCACGACGACGAGCTGGCCCGGATCCGGAACCGCGAGATCGGGTTCGTGTTCCAGACATTCAACCTGCTGCCCCGCGCGACCGCACTGCACAACGTCGAGCTTCCGCTGGTGTACGCCGGCATTGGAAGCAAGGAGCGCCGGACGCTGGCCGCCGAGGCCCTCCAGCGCGTCGGCCTCGCTGACCGGGTGCAGCACAAGCCCAACGAGCTTTCCGGAGGCCAGCGGCAGCGCGTCGCGATCGCGCGGGCACTGGTGAATCGGCCCAGCATCCTGCTCGCGGACGAGCCGACCGGGAACCTGGATTCGACCACGAGCCAGGAGATCATGGGCCTCTTCCGGACGCTGCACGACGAGGGGCAGACCATTGTACTCGTGACGCACGAGTCCGACATAGCCGCGCACGCATACCGGCAGATCCATCTCAAGGACGGGCGGGTCGAGCGCGATTTCGCGACGCCCGGCCGGCCGGCCTGACGGCCGGCCCTGGGTCCTGGAACCGGCCGGCCGTTCGCGGCGTTGATTCCCAGCATCGCTCCGGCCCTGGAGTCGTCCCGTGACCTCGTCCATGTACCCGTTGCCAGTGCCGGAGGACGTCGTGTCCTCCAGCAGCCCGATCCCGGTCAAGCGCCATCACGGCGTGGTCCGGCTGGCACACTGGCTGAACGCGATCGTGCTCCTGGGCATGATCGCGAGCGGGCTCCAGATCTACCAAGCCTTTCCCCACTTCGGCGAGAAGGGGAAGGTCTACCCCTTGCCGAATCCTTTTGACTCCGGCGGTTTCCCCTCAGGCTTCCCGGAGTGGGCGCGGCTCGGCGGCTGGCTTGCGGGCGGACTCAACTGGCACTTCGCGCTCGCGTGGCCGTTCGTCGTCACCGGGCTGGTGTACCTCGGGTTCCTGGTCCTGTCCGGCGAGTGGCGGGCGTTGCTCTTCCGCCCGAGCGACGTGAAGCCGGCCATCGCGATGCAGCTCTACTACCTGCGCCTCCGGAAGGAGCACCCGCCCCAGGGTAAGCACAATGCGCTCCAGAAGGGCGCGTACACGTTCGTCGTGCTGCTGGGCGCGCTGTCGGCCCTGACCGGGTTTGCGATCTACAAGCCGGTGCAGCTCGCCTGGCTCACCCGCCTGTTCGGCGGCTACGAGCTGGCGCGATACTGGCACTTCCTGTTCGTGTGGATCTTCGTCGGCTTCACCCTGCTGCACGTCGTGCTGGTGTTCCTGGTGGACCCCGCGTCGCTTCGCGCGATGATCACGGGGTGGTACCGGGGGAGGTTCCCGAGCCATGGCTGACCGGAGACTCGACCGCCGGGACTTTCTCCGGCTCGGGCTCGTGGCGGGCCCTGCGTCGCTGGTCGCCGCGTGCGGCTGGGACGGCGGCCCCCTGATCCAGCCGAGGCTCAGCGCCATCTCGCGCTTCAACGACTGGGTGGGCGAGCACGTGCTGATGTCCTCGTCCCGCCTCGCGCGGACCTATCCGGCCTCCGCGCGCAGCGGCACCATGCCGTCCTACTTCGTCAGCGACACGACGCCGCTCCTCCCTGATCCGGCCCGCTGGTCGCTCGAGGTCGGCGGGCTCGTCCGGAAGCCGACCAGCTTCACCCGGACGATGCTCGAGGCCCTCCCCTCGGTGAGCTACACGGTCAAGCATCACTGTGTGGAGGGATGGACGGCGATCTCGAGCTGGGCGGGCGTGCCGGTGGCGACGGTCGCGGCGCTGGTTGAGCCGCTGCCGGCGGCCCGGTACCTGAAGTTCGAGTCGTTCGACGAGAATTACTACAACGGGTGGGACCTCAAGAGCGCGATGCACCCGCAGACTATCCTGGCCTACGCCCACAACGACCAGCCGCTCAGGCCCGATCACGGCGCGCCGCTCCGGGTCTACTCTCCGATCAAGCTGGGCTACAAGATGACGAAGTACCTCACCCGGATGACCTTCACGGCCGAGCGGCCCGGCGGGTACTGGGAAGATCAGGGATATCCGTGGCTGGGCGGCCTGTAGGCCGGTGGTCCGGCCGGATGCTCAGGGCCGGCCGGCCCGGATGGTGAGCGGCCAGCTCACCCGCCGGGCCGAGTCGGGCGGCCCCCATACCCCCCGCAGCGCTTCCTCCACGGCGACCACCGGATCGCGTCCGAGTGTCTTTGCGCACCGCGTGGTGGCAGACCAACTGCGGAGGTAACCCGCGAGCTGCGGCAGCGTCCAGGCCGCCTCCAGCGAGAGCGCCGGCGTCGCCACCTCCCCGAACGGAAACGGGATGGGCCGATACTCCGACAGCACGAGGTCCCGCTCGGGGGGCCAGTAGTCCTCGACCGTATCGCGGTTGTAGCGGTGCACGATCCGATCGACCGCCGGGTCGTCGAGCCGGCAATCGCCGTAGCACCAGACCGCGAGCACGCCGTCCGGCGCGAGTACGCGCCTCGCCTCGCCGAAGAACCGCGGCAGATCGAACCAGTGCAGCGCCTGCGCCACGGTCACCAGGTCCGCCCATCCTTCCGGCAATCCGCTCGCCTCGGCCGGGGCCACGCGGTACTCCACGCGCGGATGCGGCGTCGCGTGGCCCACCTGCGCCGCGCTCGCGTCCGTGCCCACCACGCAGGCGAAGTGCTCCGCGAGACCCACGGCGGCCTGACCGCTGCCGGTGCCGACGTCCCAGGCGCGTTCACGGCGAGGCGCCGTTTCCGCGAGCCATTCGAACAGGCGCGGCGGATACGTCGGCCGGAACATCGAGTAGGTCGCGGCGTGCCCGGAGAAATGGTCCTTGAACGGTGTGCTCATGCCGGGCTCGATCGGGGTTTCCCGCATCCGAATGCCTTGCGGATCGTCGCTTTGCGAGTGAAGATATCCTCCCCGATCCCTCCAAATGCCTCGGCCAGGACCGCTCATGCTCCGCGCCTGCTTCCTCGGCACCGGTTTCGCCGTGCCCGATCGCGTGGTCACCAACGACGATCTCGCACGGGTCATGGACACGACCGACGAGTGGATCCGCACCCGAACCGGCATCGAGCAGCGCCGATGGATCCGGGAAGGCGAGACCGGCGCCGATCTCGCCGCCCGGGCCGCGGAGGCCGCGCTCGCCGCCGGCGGGCTCGAGCCCAGCGCGATCGACGCGATCGTCTACGCCACCTCGACTCCCGACCACTTCGCGCCCGGAAATGGAGTGTACCTCCAGCGCCGCCTCGGCCTGGGACCGATCCCCGCGCTGGACGTGCGCGCCCAGTGCAGCGGATTCATCTACGCCCTGTCGGTCGCGGATGCGTGGATCCGGACGGCGCAGTACCGGCGCGTGCTCGTGGTCGGCGCCGAGATCCAGTCCACGGGCATGGACGTGAGCACGCGGGGCAGGAACACGGCTGTGATCTTCGCCGACGGGGCCGGCGCCGTGGTGCTGGAGGGCACCGAGGACGGAGACCGGGGCATCCTTGCGTTCGATCTGCACTCCGACGGTACGTTTGCCGAAAAGCTTTGGGTGGACGTTCCCGGCTCGATGTACCACCCGAGAATCTCGCTCGAGCAGATCGCCCAGGGGCGGCACTTCCTGGACATGGACGGCAAGGAGGTTTTCCGCCAGGCCGTCGTGCGCATGCCCGAGTCGGTGCGGGCGGTGCTCGGCAAGATCGGCGCGCGCCCGGACGACCTCGCGCTGCTCCTGCCCCATCAGGCCAATCTGCGCATCTCCGAGATGGTCCAGCGGAGCCTCGCCCTGCGAGACGACCAGGTCTACAACAACATCCAGCGCTACGGCAACACCACGGCGGCGACGATCCCCATCGCGCTCGACGAGTGCGTCCGGGCGGGCCGGCTCAGCGCCGGCGACCTGATCGTGATGACGGCGTTCGGCTCGGGGTTCATGTGGGGGAGCGTGGCGGCGCGCTGGTAGCCGGACTCTCGTCCAGATAGAGCTCCCGCTGGCAGCTCGCGCAGTACACCGCCTTCGGCAGATGGAACCGGCCGAGGAGCGTGAACTGCTGCTGCGCGCCGCAGTACGGGCAGGAACCCGCACCGCCGCGGAAGGTCTTCGCCTGGCCCAGGCGGCGAATGCCGATCCCAAGCCCCAGCAGCAAGGCCGAGGGAACCAGGACGAAATGGACGATGGGGATGAGGACCGCGACGGCCGCGCCGGCGAGCCCGATGCCGAAGGCGGAGGCAGCCCGCTTCAGCCGGTCCAGGGGCTCGAGGACACCGATTTCGACGAGAGCGGTACGGGGCTCGGCACCCGGGCCGCGGAGAGGCAGTTCGAGGGAGAGGGTTTCCATGCCGAATTATATGGGTGCCAATAGAATTTGGCCACGCGGTCAGCCGCCCTCCTCGCCCAACGGATACTTGCGAGCGTAGTACTCCCGGGTCCGAGTCGCCCGCGCCCGGTAAAGCTGCTCGTCCTCGTCGTCGGCATCGTGCACGAAGAGGTGCAATGCACCCGGCCAGAGAGTGGCTTGAAGCGACCAGTTGCAGGCGGGCGCGCGCAAGACCCACTGGAGGGCGCCGCCGCCCGCGTCGGTCCGATGGATGTCGCTCGCGCGCTCGAGCGCGACGCTCGCCGGGATCCCGGCCACGGCGGCCGCGCGGGGGTCGAGCTCAAGCTCCGCATTGGTCCAGGACCGGAAGGTGACCTTGCCCCGCACCGGCGCCTCCCCCTCCGGCGCCTCCAGCTCGGCCTGCCACTCGCCCAAAACGTCCCATGCATGATCCATGGGCCCGATATTGGGGACGACGACCGTTGGGTGCTTCGGGGTTTTCGGCATCTGTATGCCCCCCCGCCAGTGCGTGGCTGAATCCTTGAGTGGTGGTGTTGCGTAGTGGAACAGCAGCTAGCCAACCCTATCCTTCGGACCCGGAACCATGTACGCCGCCCTCGCCCTGCTCCTCACCGCCACGGCCGGATTCGCCGGCTACCTCGCCGCCCGGAACTTCGTCCGCCGGCGGCTCCGCTTCGTGGACGCCGTCCAGTCGCC
>DATGDE010000351.1:0-7871 GCA_035311125.1 Gemmatimonadales bacterium | reverse complement strand
CGGCCAGGTCGGCCAGTCGACGGCCCACCCCGTCCCAGAACGGCCGCTCCAGGCAGGCTCCGATGATTTCCAGCTTCATCAATGCCGTGCCCAACGCCGCCGCCCCGGCGGCACGCGCCGCGAACCGGTCGGCCTCACGCTCCTGCGTCCGGGCGAGCACGAACGAATAGGCGTTGAAGTAGGGGCTCCACCGCCGCAGGAACCATTCGAACAGCCACGCGCCCCACGTGCGGCGCGCCTGCATCTGCTCGCTGAGACGCACCCACATCGTCCGCACGCGGTAGATCCAGCTCGCGAAACGGCCGTGCGCGCGCGAGACATGCGCGACTTCGTGTGCCAGCACCGCGCGGAACTCCTCCTCCGTGAGCGCGTGCGCCAGCGGCAGGCCGACGACGAGGAAATTCCGGTATCCGCCCAGCAGACCGAAGCGTGGGATCTGAGACACGGACGCGTTGCAGTCACCGCTCACCACCACCTCGTCGAAGGGAGGTGCCCGCACAGCGCCGACGAGCTCGTCGACCAACGCCATCAAGCCGGGCGCTGCGGCGCGGCCAATCGGGATCCCCATTGGCCGCTCGAAAGGCACCCATAGCGCCCGCACCGTGGTGTACACCAACAGCACGAGCGACAACGTGATCTGGAACAATCCGCCGCCGCGAAGCTCACCGCGGAGCCCGAGCCGAACGAACCCCAGCAGCAGCCCGGCGGCGACGACCAGCACGAGCCACACGTAGGCGTAACCGAAGCCTGACAGTGCCCCTACCCGCAGGGCATAACCGCGCGGATGGAACTTCGCGTAGCGCTCCAACCGTTGCACCAACGCCTCGTAATCCTCGTGCGTCATCACCGTGTCCCGATCCCCTTGACCATTTTCAACCGGACGGGGTAGAGTACGACGAGAGTATATGACGGTCTACCTGGCAATCGGACTCGGGCTTCTCGCCCAGACTGCGGCGCCCACCGCCCCCATCCGGGCAGCGCGTTCCGACGTTCCACCCGTGCGCGTGTGGCTCCCCGACACTACAGTGTCCGTGGGCGAGCCGGCGCGCGTGTACGTCGCGTTACGCGATACCAGCCACCTGATGGTGCTGCACGTCGACCCCTCGGGCCGCATCCGCGTGCTGTTCCCGCGGCACCCCGGGGACCCCGATCTCGTCCCCGGCGGTGAGACCTTCGGCATCGCGGGGATCGAGGAGGGCCTGACCTTCCGCGTTCCGGGCCCGGGAACGGGCACCATTCTCGCTGTGCGGTCGAGTGCGCGCACGCCGTTCCGGTTCGACGGTCTGACCGTGGGGAACGACTGGGACTACGACAACGCCCTGTTGTTGCAGCCCACGGGCGGCAACCCGTTCGCGGCCATGCTGGACATCGCCGATCGCATCGCAAACGGCGAAGCCTACAACTACGATCTAGCGGGTTACCGGACACCCGGCGCGATGGCCACCCGGCGTCTCGCATCCGACACGGTGTGCTTCAGCTGCCTCGCCGCCCGGCATTCGGGCAGTACCGGTCAGGCGGATGACGGCCTGGTCAATTCGGCGATCGCCATCGACCACAGCTATGCGGCGGCGCCGGGCGGCACCGTGGTGGACTGCTCCAGCAGCACGCTGGTCGATTCGTTCTGCGGCGTCCAGGACAACAGCGTTGCGACGACCGTGCAGGAGTCGACAACGTACGCGTCCACGTCGTACGTCGAGCCGGTCTACACGCCGTTCTTCTTCCCGTTTCGCCGCTTCCGGCGCATGCAGCGGGCTCCCGCTCTGCCGCCGCCGGCGATCGCCTTGAACCTGCGCCGCATCCCGGGAAGGGTCGTGCCGCCACCGCCACGCCGGCCTCCCCGCATCGAAGTGCAGCAGCCCCGCGCACCCAGCCACCCGATCGCGGCACCGGTCCCGGAATCTGCGTCGCCGCAGATGGCTCCTGCCGCGGCCGCCGCGGCATCCCGCTCCATCGTCCACCGCAACTTTGCCGCTGCGCCGCGCACCTACCAGCCGGCGGCTGCCGCCAGTGGCTGGCGGTCGGGCACCGCGGGCAGCCCGGCGCCCGCCGCAGCACCGCGTGCGACCGTCCCGCCTGCTCCCGGCGGCGCGACCGCGGGCGCTCAGGCCGCTCGTCCGATGGCCGTCCCGGCGAGGAGCGTCACGCGCGGCTACGCCAACCCGCGCGACTGAGCCGCCTGCCCCTTCGCCGTCCGATGCCGGTCGGCCCACCACGAAAAGCAGATGAAGACGACGCTCCCCGCGATCGCGGTCCAGGCCAACGCGGATACGCTCGGGGGCGTCGCCCCTGACAGGCTCCCGGCGTACGCAGCGGCGCATAACGCGACCAGCGCCCACCACCCGAAGCGTCCGATCCCGTCCCGCGCCGCCGTGCCGCTGGAATAGAGCCACACGCCCCCCAGGAACAGCGCGACCTCGACCACCAGCGTCGCCGTCGGCGACCGCCACAGGCCCAGACCAGCGACCGCGGCGGCGCCGGGAACCAGCGGCAGATCGGGGAGGTGCGTGATCCAATCGAGCACCCAGTGGCTGGCCACCGCGAGGCCGGTCACCCACGCACCTCTGGTGTAGCGCGTGAGGCCGTAGTAGGTGCCGCCGAACAGCGCCGCCCACACGAGACTCATGACGAGGCTGTGCGACCAGGGATAGGAGGTGAAGGTCGCGGAGAGGAACGGGTTCGAGCCCGGAGGGTTGATCCGGACTTGCTCGATCCCGAGCAGCAGAAACACCGGCCACAGGAGGTCGAGGAAGAGGGGCGCCGCGATCAGGGGCGCCAGCGAGGCCCGAGGGGCGATCCGCTTGGAGGCGAAGCCGACGGCGAAGTGACCGATGAACATACCGGGCGGATGTCCGAGACAGATGGGGGGAGTAAGGAAAGGGGAAGGGCGAAGGGTCACTCCCCTTCCCTCTTCCCCCTTCCCTGTTTCATGGAGGCGCGGGGAATCGAACCCCGGTCCGAGCTTGCTTCCGATGTCACCACTACGTGCGTAGGTGAAGCTTTTTTGAGGTCTCACTGTCCCGGCGCTTCACCGGCCACGGGCAGCGACAAGCCCTTTGCAGCTCTCACACGATCCGTTCGGGCCCCGGATCACGCCAGCCCGATTTTGCGATACGTGAGCGCCGCCTCAGGCGGGCTGCCACTCACGCAGGTGCATAAGCCGAAGCTTACGCAGCCAGAGCCAGTTCAGAGTTGGCTTGTGTATGTTGCCAGTTGATTAGCCAGGTGACTGACGACCTGGGCACGCAGCGACATCCTCACCAAACCCGTCGAAGCCTGTCGCCCCCTACACCCAGCGAACGTAGCGGCGCCCGGCACCGTTTTCAAGCCTTCCGCCCTTTCGCCTCCCGTTCCAGTGTCGCTCGAGCCGTCGCGAGCGCCTGGCGCTGGTCCGCCGGGGCCTTCGGGAACGTCGGATTCAGCTGCTCGAGCGCCGCGACGATCGCGTCCACCACCACCAGCCGGGTGAACCACTTGTGGTCCGCCGGGACGACGTGCCAGGGCGCGTGCGGCGTGGCGGTGTGACGGATCATGTCCTCGTAGGCAGCCATGTAGTCGTCCCACCGGTCGCGCTCGCCTAGGTCGGCGAGCGAGAACTTCCAGTTCTTGGCCGGATCCTCCAACCGCTCGAGAAAGCGGCGCCGTTGCTCGTCCCGTGACACGTGGAGAAAGAACTTCAGGATCTTCGTGCCGTTGCGGGTGAGGTGGCGCTCGTACGCGTTGATGTCCTCGAACCGGTCGGCCCACACGTCCTTGGTCACCAGGCCGTCCGCCAGGCGCTGCTTCTCCAGCAGCTCCGGGTG
The DNA here is from genome assembly GCA_035311125.1 of Gemmatimonadales bacterium. GTDB lineage: Bacteria > Gemmatimonadota > Gemmatimonadetes > Gemmatimonadales > GWC2-71-9 > DASTHG01. The sequence goes on along the minus strand of DATGDE010000351.1, from coordinate 4,071 downwards.
GATCCGGACGACGAGCGTCTCTTCATAATAGGAGCGATTGAAGATTCCGATGCGACCGCGCTCCGGCAGGCACCTGGTGGTGCGCCAGAGGAAGTCGTGATCCAGCTCTTCGGCCGACGGGGCCTTGAAGGCGAAAACCTGGCACCCCTGAGGATTCACGCCGGACATCACGTGCTTGATCGTGCTGTCCTTCCCGGCCGCATCCATGGCCTGGAAGATCACGAGCACCGCCCAGCGATCGTCGGCGTACAACCGCTCCTGCAGCTCGGCGAGGCGTTCCACCCCGCGCTCCAGCTTCTCTGCGGCGTGCTCCTTGGACTTGAATCCCGCACGTTCTCCGGGGTCGATCTGCTTCAGCCGGAAGCTGCCGCCATCCTTGATCCGAAACGCCTTGACGAGGTCTCGCGTGGCCATCGCCGTCACGGCACGTATGGCGGCGCCTGCGACACGCGGTTGCGACCCTCCTGCTTCGCCCGGTACAGCGCGGCATCGGCGGTGGCCCGCAGGTTGTTGATGTCGCCCACGCTCTCCGGATACGCCGCGACGCCGCACGACACGGTCAGCGGGTAGCGCGACCCGTTCCACTGCCACGCCTCGGTTTCCACGGCGCGGCGAATACGCTCGGCGACCTCCATGCCCTCGGTGAGCGGCGTCCCGGGCAGCCACACGGCGAACTCCTCCCCCCCGATACGCGCCACGAGGTCGCGATCGCGGATCTGCTTCGACAGCACGCTGGCGAAGTGGCGCAGCGCGGCGTCGCCCGCGGCGTGGCCCAATCCGTCGTTCAGCGCCTTGAAGCGATCGAGGTCGGCGTACACCAGCGTCACCGGCTCGCTGGGGCCGCCGCCGCCCGTCCCCCCGGCTCCCCCAACCCCGGCCCCACGCTCCTGCTGCTTCGCCTTGAACGATTCGATCTGCCGCTCGAACTCGCGCCGGTTGCGCAGGCCCGTCAACGGATCCACGACGGCCCGCTGCTCGGCTTCGTGTACGGCGCGGGCCGCGGCCAGCCGGGGGCCGAGCTCGGAGACGAGCTGCCCCACCTGGTCGGCGAGCGGCGACTCGGGCAAGATCGCGGGTCCCAGCAGCACCAGGGCGCCGATCGCGAAGTGCCCGTCCATCAGCGGATATGCCTGACCGGCGCGTTCCTGGCGGCGCCGCTCGGGCACGCCCGGCCCGAAGATGTCCTCGCTGGACTGCGTCACGACCGGCAGACCAGTCTGCATCGCCCGGTGCGCCGGCGCCTCGCTCGAGAGCGACAGACCGGCCAGGCGGCGGTCGGCGGCCGTGGATACGGCTAGCACCTGCGCCGCCTGCGTGGTCGGATCCAGGATGACGACCGCGGTGCCCCGCTGCGCGAGCTGCTGGGCGAGCTCGGCGCCCGCCTTCGCCACCCCTTCCAGCGTCTGTGCCCCGGCGGCGATCATGGCGAGTTGCTTGGCGACGAGCTGGAACTGCCCCTCCGGCACCTCGAGCTCGGACAGCCGCATGGCCGCCACGATGCGTCGCAACTCCTCGGTGACGGACTGCGCCACCTCCGGATCGGCATCCCGCTCGGCGAGCAGCAAACCCGCGCCGTACGGGAAGTCACCTACCGCCACGTAGGTGCCCTCGTCTTCCCGCGCCACGTGGGAGCGCCCGTCCACGGAGGCGAGCTGCACGATCGCCCCGCCGCGCTCCCGGATCGGCACCGCCGGCTTGGGATCACCGTACGCCTCGACTTCCTGCTCGTCGAGCCCGACTGCCCAGGCGGCGGTCGCGTCGTGGGCCCGGCGCAGCAGGTCGAGCGTGTGCGCCAGGTCCGACGGCGTCACGGGTGCCTGCTCGTGCAGCCAGGTCCGCACCACGCGCGCCATCCGGAATCCGTACGCGAGCGCGAAGCCGCCACCCACCGCGAGGAAACCCCAGGCGCCGCCGCGCCAGACCGCGACCACGCAGGCGATGAGCCCGAGCCCGCGCAGGGCGCGCGCCATCCACCGCCCGCTGGCCGGCCTCACAGGTGGTTGATCCGACTGGCCGCCGCCGCTGCGCCAAATCCGTTGTCGATGTTGACGACGGTCACGCCGGCGGCGCAGGAATTCAGCATGCCCAGAAGAGCGGCGAGGCCTCCGAATGAGGCGCCGTACCCCACGCTGGTCGGCACGGCGATCACCGGCACCTTGACCAGGCCCCCGACCACGCTCGGCAGGGCGCCTTCCATGCCGGCCACGACGATGATCACTGCCGCGCTGCGCAGCAGGCTCGTCTGGCTCAGCACGCGGTGAATACCGGCCACGCCGACGTCGGTGAGGCGCTCCACGCGGTTGCGCAGCGCGCGGGCCGTCACCGCCGCCTCCTCGGCGACGGGCAGGTCCGACGTCCCGGCGGTGACCACGAGGATCGTGCCCCGACCGGTGGGTGGAGGCTCCGGCGCCGGCGGCAGGTACACCGTGCGCCCCAGGTCGTCGGCCAGCGCCTGCGGGAAGCGATCCCGCAGCGCCGAGCGTTGAGCCGGATCGGTACGGGTCGCCAGGAACGTCCCGCCCGCGAGGACCAGACGCTCGGCGATCGCCACGACCTGCTGGACCGTCTTCCCCTGCGAAAAAATCACCTCCTGATGGCCCTGCGTGACGGGCCGGAGGTGATCGATCGTCGCGAACGCCAGCTGGTCCAGCGGCGGCCCCTGATCGCCCGACCTCATGCCGCCGCTCCGACGCGCGCCATCTCGTCCACCGGATGGTCCGCCAGGTAGGCCGCGAACAGCCGCTCCGCTTCGTGCATCGACTCGATGGCGAACAGCCGCTGCCGCAGCTCGGCGCCGCCGGCCAGCCCCTTGGTGTACCACCCCAGATGCTTGCGGAACTCGAGCGCCGTCTTGCGGGTGTCCCCCTGCAGCCGCAGGGCGAGCCGTGCATGCTCCAGCGCCACGGCGAAACGCTCCTCCGCCGTGGGCGCCGCGCGCATCGGGCGCCCCTCGAGCAGGTCGCGTCCCTGGGCGAAGATCCACGGATTCCCGAAGGACCCGCGCGCGATCATGATGCCGGCGCAGCCGGTGTGGCGCCGCATCGCGATCACGTCTTCCGGCGTACGGATGTCCCCATTGCCGATCACCGGAATATCGAGCGCCTCGACCACGCGGCCGATCTCGTCCCAGTCCGCGGTGCCGCTGTACATCTGGGTTCGCGTGCGCGGATGCAGCGCCAGCGCCTGTGCGCCGGCGTCCTCGCATCGCCGGGCGATGATCACAGGGTCGCGCTGCGCTTCGTCCCAGCCACTGCGGATCTTCGCCGTCACCGGCAGGTGCGTCGCCCCGCGCACGGCGCGAATGATGTCGCCGACCAGCCCCATGTCCTTGAGACACCCCGAGCCGCCGTTGTTGCGCACCACCTTCTTCACGGGACAGCCGAAGTTGATGTCCAGGTAGTCCGGGAGGAACAGCTCGGTGACCATCGCCGCGGCGCGCGCCATCGTGGCCGGGTCGGCCCCGTAGAGCTGGATCCCGATGGGGCGCTCGACGTCCTCGAACCGCATTTCCGCCAGCACCCGCTCGATCCCCAGCGATACGCCCACTGAGGAGATGAACTCCGACACGACCACATCGGCGCCGAAGGCGCGGGCGATGCGCCGGAACGGCGCTTCGCTCACCCCGGCCATCGGCGCGAGGAACAACGCCACGTCATGCGGGACCTGAAACGGGAACTTCATGCGCACCAACGTAATAGCGCGTTGCGCGGACAGCAACCGGCCGTTACGTTAGCCTCCGACTCTCCATCCACACGAGGATCCAGCTTTGCACCTGCGCGAGTTCTTTTCCGAGGACGCCATCGACCTGAGCCTCAAGAGCGCGACCAAGGACACCGTCCTGAAGGAGCTCGTGGGGCTCCTGAAGCTCGATGAAAAGGCCGACGGCATGCTCTACAAGATGCTGAAGCGGCGGGAGACCCTCGGTTCGACCGGCATCGGGCAGAACATCGCGATCCCGCACTGCCGGTCCCTCGTGGTGAATCGGCTCCGGGTCGCCTTCGGTCGCAAGCTCGAAGGAATCGATTTCAAGGCGATCGATGACAAGCCGGTGAATTACCTCTTCTTGATCGT
>DATGDE010000350.1:0-7411 GCA_035311125.1 Gemmatimonadales bacterium | reverse complement strand
CTGCGCTACGGTCTCGGGCTGGCGGGCTATTCGCACCCGGTGTACTGGGCGGTATTCATCACCTGCTTCGTGTTCTGGGTCGGTATCGCGCACTCGGGGACGCTGATCTCGGCGATCCTCTATCTGTTCCGCTCGGGATGGCGCACCGCTGTCTATCGCGTCGCCGAGGCGATGACGGTGTTCGCGGTCATGACAGCCGGGCTGTTCCCGCTCATCCACATCGGGCGGCAGTGGTACTTCTACTGGCTGGTGCCGTATCCCAACGAGCGCGGCCTCTGGCCCAACTTCAAGTCGCCGCTCATCTGGGACGAGTTCGCGATCGGGACATATTTCACGGTGTCCACCGTGTTCCTGATCATGGGACTCATCCCCGACGTCGCGGCGGTGCGCGATCTGGCCACCGGGTGGCGCAAGAAGTTGTACCAGATCACCTCGCTCGGCTGGCGCGGCACGAACGAGCAGTGGCGGCACTTCACCCGGGGCTACCTCTATATCGCGGCGCTGGCGACCCCCCTCGTGCTGTCGGTGCACAGCGTCGTGTCGTGGGATTTCGCCATGGCGCAGGTGCCGGCCTGGCACGAGACCATCTTCGCGCCCTACTTCGTGGCCGGGGCGATCTACTCCGGCGTGGCGATGGTCATCACGCTGCTCGTGCCGATCAGGCGGCTGTTCCATCTGGAGGAAGTGGTGACGATCCACCACTTCGAGAATCTCGCCAAGTTGTGCCTGCTCACCGGGATGATCGTCGGCTACGCGTATGCCGTGGAGTACTTCGTCGCCTGGTACGGCGGGCCCACTCCCGAGCGCGAGGCGTTCTGGTACCGGGCGTTCGGCCCGTTCTGGTGGGCCGGCTGGACCATGAACATCTGCAACTGGTTCCTCCCCTGGCTGCTGTGGTTCAAGAAGATCCGGACCAACCTGACGGCGCTGTTCGTCATCTCGATCTTCGTGAACGTCGGGATGTGGTTCGAGCGATTCGTCATCATCGCCATCCACCTGGCGGGTGAGCCGTTCGAGAAGTTCGTCACGGCCGGCTACAACCCGACCTGGGCGGACTGGGGCATCATGGCGGGGAGCTTCGGCTGGTTCTTCATGTGGTTCCTCCTGTTCGTGAAGCACTTCCCCTCCGTCTCGATCGCGGAAGTCAAGGAAGTGCTGCCGGCGCCGCGGGCCGTGAAGGAGGCGACGCACTGATGCTCCCGTCCACGATGCGCAAGCTGTTCCACCCCGCGCCGACCCCCGGCGTGCTGGGCGTGTTCCAGTACATCGACTCGGCCACCACTGCGGTGCACCGGCTCAAGGAGGGCGGCTACGGCGACCTCACCGTGTACTCGCCCATGCCGCGCCACGAGCTGGAGGGTGCGCTGGACCAGCCCGTGAGCCCGGTGCGCATGTGGACCCTGATCGGCGGGATGACGGGGTGCGGCATCGGCGCCTGGGTGACGCTTTACATGTCCTACGATTGGCCGGTGCAGGTGGGCGGCAAGCCGATCGGCTCGATTCCCCCCTACGTCGTGATCATGTTCGAGATGACGGTCTTGTTCGGCGCGCTGTCGACCGTGCTGGGGATCATCTTCAACGCGCTCCTCGCGCGGCGTCGTCTCGGGACCGTCGCCTGGGATCCGCGATTCACCAACGACAAGTTCGGGATCTTCGTGCCGTGTCCGGCCGCCGAGGCGGACGCGGTCGACGCGCTGCTGCGCACGGCCGGCGCCGAGGAGGTGCGGCGTGCGTCCTAGGATCCTCGCCCTCGCCTGCGGCGCGCTGCTGCTCGCGGCGTGCGACCCCGACAACGCGGTGCATCATGTCGGCTGGTTCGCCACCATGCGGCACCAGCGCAGCATCCGTCCCTACCAAATGCCGCGTCCTACGGTTCCGGGTACCGTGCCCACGACCGGCGCCGAGGTCGACTCGGTCGGCCTCGCGGGGGCCGATCGGTTGAGCAACCCGCGCACCCGCACGGCCGAGTCGCTGAACCGCGGCAAGTGGGTGTACGAGACCTACTGCCTCGTCTGTCACGGCGAGGCGGGAAAGGGCGACGGGCCGATCTCGGCGGCGTCGGGCGGCCCCTTCTTCGGCATCCGCTCGCTCGTCACCGACACGGTGGCGCGGCGCAGCGATGGGTACCTCTACGGCGTGCTGGTCCACGCCCCGAGCATGGGGCGCGGGCTGATGCCGATCTACGGCGACAAGATCCACGGCGCCGATCGCTGGGACGTCGTCAACTACGTGCGGTCCCTGCAGCAGCAGGCTCGCCTGGGAGGTCGTCTGTGAGCGCCGCCACCACCTCCGTGCGCACCGAGCTGACGCAGAAGGCGCGTGCCTTTCCCGTCGCGCTGTTGCGCGCGGGCGGCCTCGTGAGCACCGCCCTGGGATTGGTGCTGTTGCTCCTCGCCCTGCGCGGGCACGCCGATCGTGTCTGGCGCGCCTATCACTTCAATTTCCTGTTCTGGGTCGGGATCGCGCAGGCGCTGGTGGCCCTGGCGGCGACGCAGAAGGTGGCCAAAGGGCATTGGGCGGGCCTGATCATCCGCTTCGCTGAGGCCGCGGTGGCGTTTTTGTTCGTGGCGCTCGTGCTGTTCGTCGGCCTGTTCGTGGGGCGGCAGTACCTGTTCGCGACCCTCCCGCACGATCGGCCGCAGGTCGGGTTCTGGTTCGGGACGACGTTCTTCTTTCTGAGGAACTGGGGGATCCTCGCGTTGTTGGCCTGGGTCTCGTGGCGGTTCGTCCGCAACGACATGCGGGCCGACATCGTCGAGCTCGCCTCCGGCACGCCCGCGGTGGACGACCCGGCCACCAAGGGCTTCGCCAGCCGCGATGCGTCCTTCGTGCTGCTGGCCTGGGCATTCGGGCACACCCTGCTCGCGTTCGACATGGTCGTGTCGCTCTCCCCGCACTGGATGAGCAACCTGTACGGCGCCTTCTACTTCATGGGCAACTTCCTGGGTGCCCTCATGGCCCTCGCCGTGCTCGGGCTCTGGCTCCGGCGGTCCATGGGACTGGAGTCGCTCGTGTCCGGGAAGCAGATCCACGACCTCGGCAAGCTCGCGTTCGGCTTCACGGTGTTCTGGGGCTACCTGATGTGGGCCCAGTTCCTCGTCATCTGGTACGGCAACATCCCCGAGGAGACCTACTTCATCTTCTACCGGCTGTGGGGGCCCTGGCGGGCTGTGGGGACGGCCGTTTTCCTGATGGTGTTCCTGATCCCGTTCATCGGCCTGCTCGGGGTGAAGCCGAAACGGTCGCCCTGGTGGTTCACCACCATGGCGCTGGTCAGCCTGGGCGGGATCTGGTTGGAGCGCTATCTGGAAGTGATCCCCGCGTTGACCGGCAGCGCCGGACCGACGTTGGGCATCCCGGAGCTCGGAGCGCTGCTATTCTTCGGGGGGCTCTTCACGCTCAGCTACGCGTGGTTCGCGGGACGCTACCCGATGATCTCACCACGGCTGGCCGCCGATACCCTCGGGCGGGAGCACGGCCACTAGGGACGCGGTGTACAATACGGGGACCCAGCCAACCCCGCGGAGGCGCGATTCCATGTCAGCCCGATTCACAACGGCCGTCGCGATGGCCGGCGTCCTGGCCGCCGGCTGGTCCTGCGGCAATCCTAGTGGTCAGGGCAACGGATGCCAATCGACCGGCGCCGACGTCGTCATCAGCACCAAGGACAATCCGCCCGCCTACGACAAGCCCAGCCTGACCATCACCCGGGGACAGACGGTATGCTGGCAGAACCCCGGATCGGTCGCCCACACCGTGACGGCAACGAGCGCCTCCCCCGCCGACACGGCGTGGACGGCGAGCGCGTTCGACAGGACGCTGAACCCGAACGCTGTCGTGATCCACACGTTCGGCACATCGGGGCAGTATCTCTATCACTGCAGCTTCCACGCGGCAATGACCGGGACCATCAACGTTCCCTGACACATCCGAAGAGAACCCAGGCCGCGTACTCTGGGTATGAGGTCCGCAACTTGGCGGCCTGAACCTTCGGAGGATGTGTCATGCGGATGCGAATGCTGGCGTTTGTCGCCGTTCTGGGTGCTGCGGCGTGCAGCAACAACAGTCTTTATGGCGGTGGTGGGGGCGGGGGCGGCTGCACACCGACGGCTACCCAGGTGTGCATGAATGGCTCGACGTTCGGACCGTTGAATCTCACCGTAGCCCACGGCACGACGGTCACCTGGATGAATGGCGACGGCATCGCCCATACGGTCACCAGCGCGACCGGCTCAGGCGACGTATACGACAGCCAGAACATCGCAGGGGGCGGCACGTTCAACCACACGTTCGCCACTGCGGGGACCTACAACTACTACTGCAAGATCCACGGGGCGAACGGCACGCCCCCGACTGGTATGCACGGGACGATCACGGTGAACTGAAGGCGAAGATCGAGGTCGAAGCTCCCGGGGCGGATTCCGCTCCGGGAGCGTATTTTTCGACATGAGCGAATCACAGGACACGCTGGAATCCTTCCGGCACTTCCGCGAGAAGATGAACGCCGCCATCCTCGAGGCGGGCAACATCAACATCAACCGCTTCTTCGCCCTCGACACTCGCACCTACGAGCCGGGCGCCCTGCCCACGAAGACCAAGGAGCTGCTCGGGCTGGTGGCCTCGATGGTGCTCCGCTGCGACGACTGCATCACCTACCACCTGGTGCGCTGCCGGGAAGAGGGTGTCAACGACCCCGAGTTCTACGACGCCTTCGCGGTGGCGCTCGTCGTGGGCGGGTCCATCGTGATCCCGCATCTGCGGCGCGCGGTGGCGCGACTCGAGGAGCTGCCGGCACCGTGAGCATCTGGCGTGCGGCAGCCGAGCTCGCACGCGCGGGAGGCGGCGGCGCCCTGGCGACGGTCGCGCGCACGACGGGGTCGACCCCGGTGCCCGCCGGCACCAAGATGCTCATCGGGGCTTCCGGTCGGCTCGAGGGGTCGGTGGGCGGAGGCTGCGTCGAGGCCGATGTGATCGACGCCGTGGCGGATGCGCGAGCCCGTGGTCCCATCATCCGGACGCATCATCTGAACGCCGATCTGGCGGGCGACCTGGGGCTGTCGTGCGGGGGTACCGTGCACATCGTCGTCGAGCCCCTGGTATCCCACCCCGGGTACGTGGACGCGCTCGAGCAGGCGGCCGCTGCGGAGTCGGGCACGCTCATCACGGGTCTCGACTGGTCCGCCGGGCCGGTGAAGCGGTTCGCCCCGCATCCCGTCGAGCCGCAGGAGCCGACGGCCGAGCTCTCCCCGGACCGGCTAACCCTCATCGAGCGGCTGTCGCGGCCGCCCCGCGTCATCGTCTTCGGGGCGGGGCACGTGGGGCGAGCGGTCGCGCTCGCGGCGAGCGCCGCGGGGTTCCGCGTCCTGGTGGTGGACGACCGCCCCGAGTTCGCGGACCCGGCTCGTTTTCCGCCGGAGGTGCCGGTCCGGGCTGCTACGATCGACGACGCCCTCGCCGCGTTCCCGATCGATGCCGGCGATGCGATCGTGATCGCCACCCGGGGCCACCGGCACGACGCCGTGATCCTCGAGCGGGTTGCGGCGTCGGCGGCCGGCTACGTCGGGTTGCTGGGGAGCCGGCGCAAGCAGGCCGTGGTCACGCACGCACTCCAGCGGGCGGGGGTGCCGCTCGAGGCGTTGCAGCGGGTCCGCGTGCCGGTGGGTCTCCCCATCGGAGCGGTGACCCCTGAGGAGATCGCGGTCAGTATCGTCGCGGAGCTGATCGCCTGGCGGAGGAGCAGCGGGGGCCAGGAGCGCGCACCCGCTACCTGATCAGGCCGAGCAGGGTGCTGAGCGAATCCGCCGACAGACGCCCCGCGATCTCGACCCGCAGCGAGCGCACATAGCGAGCCAGGCGCTCATTGGTCTTCCTCATCGCCGCCGCCGCGGAGGAGCGCTGCAACTCGCCGAGCTCGACGGGCCCCACGTCGCTGCGGCGCTCGTACAGCAGAACCACGCCGCTGTCCACCAGCTGCTCGACGAGAATCTCCGATTCGACAGCCGGGTTGCGCCGCAGCGCCTGAATCGGGTAGCCGGGGATCACCGCCGGATCCTCTCCCAACACCGTGCGCGCGCGCTTCGGCTCGATGACGGGCCAGCTCGTGGTGACCCGGTGGATCGACGCGTCAATATTGGCCGCCGGACTCGTGAGCACGATAGCCTTGCCCGGCGTCGGCGCAGCGGACGTAACCCCTCGGAGGACGGGGCGCGCGCTGTCCGCTTCCAGCCGCGCCGCCGCATCGGCCACGGGCTGGGGCGGCGCCGGCTCGGCACGACCTGTCCGATCCGCTGCCTGAGCGGCTCCGGTCACGATCGCCGCGCCAGACGACGGCGCGGGCGTGGAGGAGGGCTGGTCGCGTCGCGGCGCGATGCGACCGCTCGGCGCGGAGTTGGTCGCTGTCCGGTCGCGCGCGCTGTCGCCCGCACGCAGCTCGGCGAGTGCCGCAGGGGACTCAGCGGCGACCTGCGCCGGCGGTGGTTCGGCTGGCGGAGTCCGCAACAACCCCCGGGAGTACCAGCCGATCCCTACGGCCAGCGCGATCGTCGCCGCCCATGCCAGGGGCAGGCGATACCTGCCGCCCCGGCGGGGACGGCGCAGCTCGTGGAACGAGGGCGCCGGGCGTTCGGGCGGGGCGGCCAGCCCGAGCAGGCGGCCAGCGCGCTCGATCAGGTCTCGCTCCTCTTCCAGGCGAGCCCGGCAGGGCGCGCAGCCGGCCAGGTGGGCCTCCAATCGCTCACGCTCGACGGCAGTCGCCTCGCCATCGAGGTACGCGTGCAGGGTCCCGTCATCTACGTGCGACATGCTCAGCCTCGCTTCCCTTCTCGTATGCCTCCACCAGGCGCCGCCGCGCACGTGCCAGCGTCGTGCCGACGGCGCCTCTGGCCAGTCCCGTCTGCGCGGCGATCTCGTCGTAGGACTGCCCGGCGTCCCACAGCAACAGCACTTCGCGGTCGCGCGGCGTCAGGTCGTCGAGCGCCTTGCGCACCCGGGCGCCCTCCAGCTCCGCGCTCAGCCGTTCGTCCGGCTGGGGTGCAGCCAGTTCCGGCTCGTTCCGCAGGAGTGTGAGGTGCCGTCGCTCGCGCGCCTCCCGCCGCGCTTCGTCACGTGCCATGTTCGCCGCCACGACAAAGAGCCACCCCCGGGGATTGCTGGGTCGATGCACGACGGCTCGGGCGAACGCCTCCTGCGCCAGGTCCGCGGCGCGCTCGGCGTCCCATACCTTCCGGTACAGGAAGCGCACGAGCGCGGTGTAAGTGGTGCGGTAGACGTCCGCCAGATCTTCAGGCATTGCCCTCGCTCACGACCGGAAGTCACGCACCAGGGCTTCCAGCTCGCCTGCGCGCCACGACTCCTTGCCACCGGCGACAATCTTGACGCTGACGCGGCGTCCCGCCACCAGCACCTGGCCCAG
>DATGDE010000349.1:0-2762 GCA_035311125.1 Gemmatimonadales bacterium | reverse complement strand
CATCGGCGTGTCCGCGCTGCCGGGCTCGGCTTCGGCCCAGTCCGACGAATCGAGGGCGAGCGCGGCCCCGCCCACCGGGGCGACGGACAACGGGCCCCAGCCGGAGGCTTCGAAGAAATCCGACAGCGCGCCGCCGAAGTTCGCCGCGTCCAACTCCTCAGGGTGCTCCGTCCCGGCGTGGGCGCCGAGCCAGCGGCAGAAGGCCTGGTACACGCCTTCCCCCGACGCGTAGCCTGCTTCCTGCAGGATCGTGATGGCCGAATCGGGCGAGTACTGCGCGAGACTGCGATGCAGCTGGCGCAAGCCGCCCGAGCCGATGGTGAGGCCGACCGTGGTCATGGCGGACGCCAACTTACTGCCCGGGGGAGGAGCGGCGCAACCTATCTCTCGCCGTCACGGCGTTTTGACCGGCTCGCGCCAGACGCTGTCGGCCGCGACCCGCAGGCTGGCGGGGTCGTCGCCTACGATCCGGTACCGCGCGCGGATGGTTCCGGCGCTGGGACAGCAGTTGGGATCCCCGCGGGCGTAGACCCAGATTTGATACTCGATGCGGTCGTCGGCGATGACGGTGAAGCGGCCCCCGGCCAGGTACTCTCCCGCTCCGGTCAGCGCCGCGAACTGCCCGATCGAATCCACGACCGGCACGCCGACGAGCCGACCGGCCGTGTCGAGGGTGAACAGGTGCTCCAGCACGGCCGCGCCGGTGCCGTAGAACCCCTCGGCAACGCGCAGAAAGCCGCGGCCGCCGTAACGGAAGGCGTACGCCGTATCGATGAACGACGTGCCGTTCCAGTAGGGGCCCTTGGGGCCCGCCTCCGCCTCCCAGTACCCGTCCGACTCGATGACGTGGAGCACCTGGTACGCGATGCCGCGCTGTGCCGCGATGACGGCGCGGTCCGAGGTGTACCCCTGGCTTCCCGGGAGCGAATCGCCGCCACGGTGCACTACGACCGTCAGCGGCTGTCCCGCGATCGTATCGTCGAACACCAGCCAGGGACGGCGAGCGAAGGGGTGTGCGGAATCCGGCCGGAGCGGAGCCAGGAGGGTGGCCCGAGCGACGGTCTGGCCCTGGCGGACCTGCGCGACGAGCGGTGGGGCCGCGAGTGTTGCGCACAGCGCAGCAGTTCGGATCGCCCGTCTCACGAAGTCGCCTCCTGAGCGCGGCGCAGCAGCTCGGCCTCGTCGATCACCGCGACGCCGAGCGTTTTCGCCTTGTCCAGCTTCGAGCCGGGGCTCTCGCCCGCCACGACCGCCGTCGTCTGCTTCGAAACGCTGTCGGTCACGTGGCCGCCGGCCTCCTCGATCAGCCGGGTCGCCGCGTCGCGCGACAGCTCCGGCAGGGTGCCAGTGATGACGTAGGTCTGGCCAGCCAGGGGTCCGCCCCCCTCCCGCGCGGCCGCGCGCGGCTCGGTCATGGTCAACCCGAGCTTCGTGAGCCGCTCGATGAGCTTGCGGTTGCGCGGCTCGGCGAAGAATCCGGCAACGGCCTCGGCGATGGTCGGTCCCACCCCGCGCACATCGCCGATCTCGTCGGCGCCCGCCTTGGCGAGCCGGGCCATCGTGCCGAAATGCCGCGCGAGCACCCGGGCGCCTTGCGCGCCGACGTGGCGGATCCCGAGCGCGAAGAGCAGGGTGGAGAGCGGCCGCTGTTTCGACGCGTCGATCGCGTCGAGCAGCTGCTGCGCCGACTTCTCGGCGAATCCCTCGAGCGTGAGCAGCGGCAGCAGGTTCAAGCGCTTGCGATCGTACAGGTCGGAGACGTCGTCGATGAGCGTGGCGTCCAGCAGCGCCTTCACGCGCTCGTAGCCCAGGCCGCGGATGTCCATGGCGCCGCGCGAGGCGAAGTGCACGATCCCCTCGTAGATCCGCCCCGGGCAGGATACGTTGGGACAGTACGTCATCACCTCGTCCTGCGGACGCTCCACTTTCGAGTGGCACACCGGACAGCGATCCGGCATCCGGAACTTTTTTTCCTTCCCTTTGCGCTTCGAGCGCACCGGACCCAGGACTTGGGGAATCACTTCTCCGGCTCGCGTGACTTCCACCCAGTCGCCGATGCGGATGTCCTTGGCGGCGATCAGGTCCGCGTTGTGCAGCGTGGCGGTGGAGACGGTCACCCCGCCTACCTCCACGGGCTCGAGCACCGCGTACGGATTCAGCGCTCCGGTGCGGCCCACGTTGACGCGGATCTCGAGCAGCCTGGTGACCGCGACCTCGGGCGCGAACTTGCGCGCGATCGCCCAGCGCGGCTCCCGGTCGCCCACAATGCCGAGCTCCGCGTGCAACGCCAGCCGGTTCACCTTCACGACCACGCCGTCGGCGCCGTAGTCCAGCTTCGGCAGCAACTTCTCCAGCTTGGCGATGGCGCGGTGCGCCGCCGCCAGGTCGGGAACGAGCTGGTGATGCGGCTCCACCGGGAAGCCCCAGGCGGAGAGGCGCTCGAGCAGGGCGTGCTGCGTGTCGACCGGCAGCCGCTGCCGCGGCGTTTCCACGTGGAAGCAGAAGACTCGCAGCCCGCGGGCCCGCGTGATCCTGGGGTCGAGCTGGCGCAGCGCTCCGGCCGCGGCGTTGCGCGGATTGGCGAACAGCGGCTCGCCCGCCTTGGCGCGCTCCTTGTTGACGCGCTCGAACTGGCTCTTGGAGAGGTACACCTCGCCGCGGACCTCCATCCGCTCCGGCCAGTCCTTGCCCTGGAGCCGCAACGGAAGGTCGAGGACCGTCTTCAGGTTGGGCGTCACGTCCTCGCCTTCCACTCCGTTGCC
>DATGDE010000348.1:0-11562 GCA_035311125.1 Gemmatimonadales bacterium | reverse complement strand
AACCAGAGTATTTTACGGAGTAGATCACCTTAAGGACCTCGAGATGTCTTCGCGTTCGCTGAACTGGCTCAAATTCGGCGGCCTGGTGGCGTTGGCCTTTGCCCTCGGCCTCCTCTTCGCCGGCCTGCTCGACCTCCCCAGCCGCTCATCCGCCCAGGAGAGCCACCTGGCCGTGGCGATCCCCCCGGTGCAGGCGCCCTCGATTCCCGCCGCCAAGCCGCTCGTGGAGCTGAGCGACGCCTTCTCCGCCGTGGCCGATCACGTCCGGCCCAGCGTGGTGTACATCCGCTCGCAGCGCACGGAGCGGCCGAGCCAGCGGCGGCTGCCGCCGGGGATGGAGCGGTTCTTCCCCCGCTTCGGACCCAACCGGCCCGAGCTGGAACAGGGCAGCGGGTCCGGGTTCATCGTCTCCGCCGACGGCTACATCCTGACCAACAACCACGTCGTCGAGGGGGCCGAGACCGTCATCGTGCGGCTGCTCGACCGGCGGGAGTTCAAGGCCAAGATCGTCGGAACCGATCCCAACACCGACGTGGCGGTGCTCAAGGTGGATGCCAGGGGGCTTCCCCCCGTGGCGCTCGGCAACAGTGACGACGCCCATGTCGGCAGCTGGGTGCTGGCCATCGGCAACCCGCTCGGCGAGGGGCTCACCTTCACGGTCACCTCGGGCATCGTGAGCGCCAAGGGCCGCGCGCTCAACGGCCTGCCGGGCCGCGGCGCAGGCAGCATCCAGGACTTCATCCAGACGGACGCCGCCATCAACCCCGGCAATTCGGGCGGTCCGCTGGTCAACGTGCGGGGCGAGGTGATCGGCATCAACTCGGCGATCGCGAGTGAGACCGGCTTCTATTCCGGCTACGGCTTCGCGATCCCCATCAATCTGGCCCACACCGTGATGAACCAGCTGATCGTGGACGGGAAAGTGCATCGGGCCGCCCTGGGCATCGCGATCGCGGACGTGTCGCTCAACGACGCCCAGTACGTCGGGCTGCCGGAGATCCGCGGTGTCGTGGTGAAGGACATCCCCAACGACGACTCGCCGGCCCGGAAGGCCGGCATGGTACCGGGCGACATCATCATCGCGATCAACGGAAAGCCGGTCGAGTACGTGGGCCAGCTCCAGCAGGAGGTCGGGTTCAAGCAGCCGGGCGACGTGGTCCAGGTGGAGGTCGCCCGCAAGGGCGGCATCCGCAAGACGTTCTCGGTGAAGCTCCAGCCGCTGCAGGACGCACCCCAGGTGGCGGACGCGGGTGCGGGCGGGGACAGCGACAACCCGGCGGCGACCAGCGGCGGCCTGGTGGCGCGCCGGATGGGCATCAGCGTCCAGCCGGTCACTCCGGCCGTCGCGCAGGAGCTCCAGCTCCCCGCCGACGCCCGCGGGCTCCTGGTGAGCGACGTCACGCCCGGCGGCCCCGCCTGGGACTACCTCGCGGACGAGGAGCGGGGCGGGCCGGACATCATCCTCTCGGTCGAGGGCAAGCCGGTGAAGACCAAGGCAGACCTCGACGCTGCGCTCCGGGACCAGAAGCCCGGCAGCGTGGTGACCCTCAGCATCTACAACCCACGCCAGCAGGGCCGGCGGATCGAGCGGATCAAGCTCGGAGGAGACACGCCCTGATGAATGAAGAGGCGTTCAACCGATCGCTGCGCCAGCTGCTCAAGAGCTTTGGCGTCACGGCCCAGCGCGAAGTGGAGAAGCGGGTAGAAGCAGGGCTCCGCGGGGGAGCGCTCGCCGGCCGGCGCGCGCTCCCGGCCAAGATCACCCTCGAGGTCTCGGGGGCAGGCGCCCCGATCGTGGTCGAGGGCGAGATCACGCTGGACTGACCGCTTCCCGCTCGCGGCCCCGCTCGGCATATTTCCTTCACCTCATGCCCGCGGGGCCGTTTCGTGTCCATTTTCGTCAAGCGCACGGATGTCGCCCTCCTCGGCGCGCACACGCTCCCCGGCCGTTACTTCACCTCCCCGGAAATCTTCGCCGAGGAGACCGAGAAGATCTTCCTGCAGCGGTGGCTCTGCGTCGGGCGTGAGGCCCGCGTCGCCCGGCCGGGGCAGTACTTCCTCCAGCAGATCGGCGCCGAGAGCGTCATCGTCCTGCGCGACCGGGAGAGCCGGGTCCGGGCCTACTACAACGTCTGCCGTCACCGCGGCACGCGGCTCTGTGAAGCGGCCACGGGGCAGTTTGCCGGCACGATTCAGTGCCCCTATCACGCGTGGACCTACGCGCTCGACGGGCAACTGGTCGGCGCCCCCTCGGCCGACACCATCGAGGCCTTCGACAAGGCCGACTGGCCGCTTCATCGCGTCGCGGTCGCGACGTGGGAAGGCTTCATCTTCGTCAATCTGGCCGAGGATCCCGAGCCGTTCGAGGAGGCGTACGCCCCCCTGATCGACCGGTTCCGCCGGTTCAACCTGCCCTCTCTCACACCCCACCGCCGGATCGACTACGAGCTGGCCTGCAACTGGAAGTTCGTCGTGCAGAACTACTCGGAGTGCTATCACTGCCCGCTGGTGCATCCGGCGCTGGTGAAGCTCTCCCCGCCCACGAGCGGCGAGAACGACCTCTACACCGGCCCGTTCCTTGGCGGCTACATGGACATCGTCGACTCGAGCGAGAGCCTCACGCTGACGGGCCGAACCTGCGGCGTGATGGTGGGCGATCTGCCGCAGGAGGATCTCAAGCGGGTCTACTACTACTCGCTCTTCCCGAACGTGCTCCTGAGCCTGCACCCGGATTACGTGATGTACCACACGATCTGGCCGAAGGACGCGGGACACACGCTGGTCACCTGCGAGTGGCTCTTCCACCCCGAGACGCTCCGGAATCCCGCCTGCAACCCGGACGACGGCGTCGAGTTCTGGGACCAGACGAACCGCCAGGACTGGCACGTGTGCGAGCTGAGCCAGGCCGGCGTGCAGTCCCGGAGCTATACGCCCGGCCCGTACTCGCGGAGGGAGGGCCTGTCGGCCGCGTTCGACCAGGAGGTTCTGCGGGCGCTCGGGCATCGGACCGAGTGGTGAGGTGACCGCTCCTCGCCGGGCGATCGGCTTCGGCGACCTCGTTCTCTTCTACATCGTCACTGGAATCAGCCTGCGATGGATCGCTACGGCGGCCACCGCGGGCCCGAGCGCGGTCACGATCTGGCTGGTCGCCTGGCTCGCGTTCTACGTGCCGCTGGCGCTCTCGGTCGTCGAGCTGTCATCGCGCCATCCGGAGGAGGGCGGACTCTACCTGTGGAGCAAACGGGCCTTCGGCGACTTCGCGGGCTTCATGACCGGCTGGGCCTACTGGACCTGCAACCTGCCGTACTACCCCTCCATTCTGTACTTCACCGCCGGCAACGCCCTGTTCCTGGGCGGCTCGCGATGGGCTGGACTCGGGAGCAGCCCGGGCTACTTCATCGGGTTCTCGCTGGCGGGGCTCGCGCTCGCGACGGGGGTCAATCTTGCGGGCCTCAGGATCGGGCGCTGGCTGCACAACGTCGGCGCGATCGGCACCTGGCTGCCGATCGCGCTGCTCCTGGGGATGGCGGCGGTGGCCCTGAGCCGGTTCGGTTCGGCGACGTCGTTCTCCGCACCGGCCCTGGTGCCGCACGCGAGCGTCAAGGACATGGTGTTCTGGTCCACCATCGTGTTCGCGCTGGGCGGGTCGGAGTCGGCCTCGTTCATGGGCGACGAGATCAAGAACGCCCGGCGCAACCTGCCCCGCGCGCTGCTGGTGGCCGGCATTCTGGTCACAACCGGCTACATCCTCGGCACGGTGGCCATCCTCGTCACGCTCCCACGGGGCGAGGTGAACGGGCTCGAGGGCATCATGCAGGCGATCGCCCGCGGCGCCGACCGGCTGGGCGTGCCCGGCCTCATCCCCGGCGCGGCGCTGCTCATTACGCTCAGCAATCTGGGTGCCGTCGGCGCCTGGTTCGCGGCGAGCGCGCGCATCCCGTTCGTGGCCGGGCTGGACCGCTTCCTCCCCGCCGCATTCGGCCGTCTGCACCCGCGGTGGGACACGCCGCACGTGGCCATCCTGGTGCAAGCCGCGCTGGGGGCGCTGTTCATCTTCCTCGGGCAGGCGGGAACGAGCGTGAAGGGGGCGTACGACGTCCTGGTCAGCATGGGCGTGATCACGTACTTCGTGCCCTACGTCTTTCTGTTCGGCGCGATGATCCGGCTCCAGTCGGTGCCGGCGGGGCCCGGCGTGTTCCGGGTCCCCGGCGGCCGGTCCGTCGCCGTCGCGCTCGCGGCCCTCGGGCTCGCCACTACGCTGGCGACCATCGGCCTCTCCGTCCTCCCGCCGCCGGACGAGCCGAACAAGCTGCTTGCCGTGGTGAAGATCGTGGGCCTTTCGGGCCTGCTGCTCGGCGCGGGGGTCGTGGTGTACGCGGGGGGAAAGGGAAGGCGGATCGAGGAAAGGGTAAGAGGTGAGAGGTAAGAGGGACGGAGCACCTCTCTCACCTCTCACCCCTTACCTCGTACGTCTCACACCATGTACGACTTCCGCGGCGCCTTCTCCTTCAGGATCGGCCGCTCGATCGTGAACGGCGCGAGGTCGGCCTCCGCCCGCCCGTCGATGGCCAATTCCGCGAGGGTCCTGCCGATCAGCGACGCGAACTTGAAGGCGTGCCCCGCCCCGATTGCCGTAAGGACGCCTTCAGCGCCCGGGACGGCATCGATGACGAAATCCCGATCGGGAGTCAGTGTGTACAGGCACGTCTTGGTGTAGATCTCCGGCCCGAGAGCTCCGGGCAGGTATCGCGCGAGGAACTCCCGAACCCGCCGGGAGTTCTCAGGATCGGGCTCGAAGCTCCGAGTGTCCGCCGTCACCGGCTTCCCGCCCGCGTCCTGCGCTGCCTTCGGCCCGTCCTCCCCGAAGACGGGGAAGCCGTAGTAGCAGGGGTCGTCCATCCAGATCCAGACGGGGAAGCGGTCCGGCAGAAAGTCCCGCTTCCGCGGGCTCGCGAAGTAGGTGACCTGTTCCTGCGTCACCTCCAGCGGCAACCGGACGCCCAGATGCCCGAGGGCGTCGTTGGACCACGGGCCGGCGGCGATGGCCAGGCGCCGGGCCCGGTAGGTTACGCCGCCTGCCTCGACGTCCACTTCGCCGTGCGCCGCGCGGATCCGGGTCACCGGCACGCGGTCCCGGAGCGTCGCGCCGTGCTCCCGTGCCAGCCGCTGGTGGGCGGCGTTGGCCCGCGCGGCCATGGCGATGCCGCTCTGCTCCTGATACAGCCCGTGGATGTCGTCGGTGAGGCGGAACTGGGGCCAGCGGCGGGTGATCTCGCCGGCGTCGAGGTGCTCGAACGGAACGCCGGCGATCTGCATGCTGTCGCTGTAGGTGTGGAGCGGGATTGCGCTCACCCGCGGCGCCAGATCGAGTCCGCCGGTGCGGAGCACGACCTGCTCCCCGCTTTCCCGTTCCAGCGCCTCCCACGCCGCGTAGGCGCCCTTGGCGAGCTCGACGTAGGCCGGCGTATGGTAGGAGAGCCGGATGATGCGGGAATGGTCCTGTGATTCACCCCGGACGTGGCCCAGCTCGAACTGCTCGAGCCCGAGCACGTCGGCGCCCGCGCGCCGGGAGAGCCAGTACGCGGCGGCGCTGCCGAGCCCGCCCAGGCCGAGGACCGCGTACTCGAAATCGCGGCGCATCAGCCGGGCGGGAGATCGCCCAGGCGCTCGCGCACATAGCGGCGGATGTCGAGGCTCCAGCTCTCCATCGGCGCGTAGTAGCCGTGCGTGAACACCCGCGACCGCATGCCGTCCTGCACGCCTTCGCAGATGGCCCAATCCTGGCGGTTCACGAGGTCCCAGAACTCCACGGCATCCGACGGGTCGAAGCCGGGTCGGGCCATTTCATCGGGATGGAACAGGAAGTCGCACACGACGGTCGTGCGCCCGGGGCCGTCCGCCCGGAGGATGAACGCCGCCACATGGTCCGCCGACAGCGACAGCAGGAAATTGGGGTAGACCAGCTCCCCCTTGTGAAGGACCTTCTCGTCCTCGCTCAGGCCGGGGAACGGCGCTCGGGTCGTGGTGCCGGAATGGGTGAAGGTCCACGCGCCCTCCCGGTGCGGCACGCCGTGATCCCAGTCGAGGTCGGCCCCGCCCTTCTGCCTGAAGGCCGGCACGACCTTGCAGAGCTCCGGGTGCACGCCGGCGCAGTGGTAGCACTCGTTGTAGTTCTCCAGCAGGACCTTCCAGTTGGCGCGCACGTCGTAGACGAGACGGCGGGCGCTGCGGAGGTCCGCCAGCGGGTAGCGGCCAAGGCGCCCGGGCACCGGGCCGAGTTGGCGGAGAAGGGGTCGGCCGTCGGCCGCCGCTTCGAGCGGCGAGAGATTCAGGAAGAAGAAACCGCCCCAGGTTTCCAGCCCGACCGGCCAGAGCGGGAAGTCCTCCCGGCGGAATCCGTCCTCTTCCTCTAAGAACGGCGCCGTGCGGAGCTCGCCGTCCAGCGAATAGGTCCAGGAGTGGTAGGGGCACCGAATGCCGCTCGCGAACCGGCCCGCCGGCGCGTCCGCGGCGTCCCGGTGCGCTTCCGGCGCCTCGAGCACCAGCCGGCAGCCCCGGTGGCGGCAGGTATTGTAGAACGCTCGCAACCCGCCCGTCTTGGTGCGGACGACCAGCACGCTCTCGCCGGCCACGTCGAGCACCAGGTAGTCGCCGGCAGCGGAGAGCTGCTCCTCCCGGCCCGCGCAGACCCAGTCGTGGGCGAAGATCCGCTCCTTCTCCAGCCGCCAGACGGCGTCGGAGAAGTATGCGTCGCGGGGAAGGGTCCGCTCGAGCGCCACCGGATCACGCCGCCGTGGGGAGCCGCTTCCCCGCGTCCCGGAGGATTTCGCGCGCGGCGTTGTAGCCGCACGCCCCCATGACGCCGCCGCCCGGATGGGTCGCGGCGCCGCAGAGGTAGAGGCCCCGGATCGGCGTCCGGTAGTCGGCGTAACCCGCCACGGGGCGCATGAAGGAGAGGCTGGAGAGCGACATCGCGCCCTGCATGATGTTCCCGCCGGTGAGCCCGAAGCGGGCCTCGAGGTCCCGCGGGCTCAGGACCTGCCGGTGCACGACCGATTGCTTGAAGCCCGGCGCGTACTCGTCCATGATCTCGATGCACCGATCGGCGTAGCGCTCCTTCCAGTAGTCCACCGATCCCTCCCGCACGTCGTAGGGGAAGTACTGGGTGAACATGGACATGACGTGCATGCCCCTGGGAGCCACGGTGTCGTCGAGCACCGAGGGAATCGTGGCCTCCACGATCGGGTTCCGGGCCGCCCGCCCGTGCTTCGCGTCGTCGTAGGCTTCCTCGATGTAGTCGAGCGTGGGGCAGAGGTGGATCGTGCCCCGGTGCTGGGGCCCGGGCTGGGCGCCGGGGAGCGCGGAGAAGTTGGGCACCGCGCTCAGCGCCAGGTTGATCTTGAGGCTCGCGCTGGCGTAGTCGATGGCCCGGACGTCCGCCACGAAGTCGCCGGGCAGCTCCTTGGGATCGACCAGCTGGAGGAAGGTGACGTGCGCGTCCACGCCCGAGGCGATCCGGGGGGCGAGAAACTCGGTCCCGTCGGCCAGGGCCACGCCGTACGCGGCGCCTTCCCGGGTGAGCACCCGGGCCACCGGGGCGCCGGTGCGGATCTCCGCGCCCTTCTCCCGCGCGGCGGCCGCGATCGCGTTACTGATCCCGCCCATGCCGCCGCGCACGTAGCCCCACACACCGCGGGCGCCGTCGCACTCTCCCATCACGTGGTGGAACAGCACGTAGGCGGTGCCCGGCATGGACGGCGAGGCGAAGGCGCCGATGATCGCGTCGGTGGCGAGCGTCACCTTCAGCTGCTCCGACTCGAACCAGCGGTCCAGGATCGGCCGGGCAGCGCCGGTCAGCACTTCCACGGCGCGAACCGCGTCCTTGCCCAGCCGGGCAAACCCGAGCCCGAGCTTGGCGAGCCGGACCAGATTGCCGGGAGCGAACGACCACGGGGTCGGCGGCGTCTGGATCAGGGTCGGCTCCAGGAACGAGGCCACCCGCTCGAGCATCGCCTCGTACTGCGGCAGGGCTTCCGCGTCCCGGGTCGAGAACTTGGACACCTCCCGGTGGGTCAGCTCCTTGTCCGGTCCGAGCAGCAGATAGCGACCGTCGGGGAAGGGCGTGAAGGACGACGGACTGCGGGGCAGCATGACGAAGCCGTGGCGCTTGAGCTCGAGGTCCCGGATGATCTCGGGCCGGAGCAGGCTGTTGACGTACGCCGCCGTGGACACCTTGAAGCCGGGCCACAGCTCCTCGGTCGTGCAGGCGCCGCCCAGGATCTCCCGGCGCTCCAGCACGAGGACCTTGAGGCCCGCGCGCGCCGCGTAGGCGGCGGTCACGAGTCCGTTGTGGCCACCACCGATGACGATCAGGTCGTATGAAGCGGGCATGCGGGATCTCGTTGAGGGGATTCGGGATCGCGGGCGGTTCGAGACCCCCGAGCGGCGGCTATTCTAGCGGTGCGGCAGGGTCCTCGCCACCCCGCGGCTGACATACCTGCAGCACTATTGACGCATCCGCACAGAAACCGTATCGTCATTAGCCCGCCGCCATCGCCGGCGGATGTCGCAGCAACATCCACAATTCCCTCACCCGCGACGCGCCGTCACCCCCAGCGGCGGGCGCTTCCTGCGCACGACGCGGCGTGACCTCGGGCTGGTCGCTTCCCCTTCGCGCCCGCGAGTCGGGCGGACGCTCGTTCCCCTCCGTACCCAAGGAGTCCGAATGCAACTCGTGCCTCGTCGGATTCTCGTCGCGCTGGCAGTCGTTTGTTCGCCGGCGGCGGCGCTCGCCCAGGCTCCGGCCACGATCAGTGGCACGGTGACCCGGGAGGACGGCTCCCCGCTCCCGGGGGCCACCGTCGCGATCCCGAGCCTCGGCTTGGGCGCGACCACCCGGCCGGACGGCCGCTACAGCGTGCTCGTTCCGGCGAACCGCGCCCAGGGCCAGACGGTGACGCTCTCCATCCGCGCCATCGGCTACAAGCCGGAGACCCGGGACATCACGTTGAGCGGCGACCAGAGCTTCGACTTCGCCCTGGCGCCGAACCCGCTCCAGCTGGGCGAGCTCGTGGTCACGGGCGCCGGCACGGAAACGGCGGTCGAAAAGCTCGGCAACGTCCGGAACAACGTGGATTCCTCGCTCATCGTCCGGAGCAACGAGACCAACCTGGTGACCGCGCTCGCGGCCAAGGCGCCCAACGTCGAGGTCATCTCCACCGCTGGCGACCCCGGCGCCTCGACCTCCATCCGCATCCGCGGCGCCAACACCCTGGGCGGCACGGGCGACCCGCTCTTCGTGGTCGACGGCATGCCGATCGACAACTCGACCACGCCGACCTCCCAGTTCGACGGGACCGGCTTCGCCGGGCAGCAGGGCACCTCGGCCCCGAACCGCGCGATCGACATCAATCCCGACGACATCGAGTCGGTCGAGATCCTGAAGGGCGCCGCGGCCGGCTCCATCTACGGCGCGCGGGCGGGTCAGGGCGTGGTGCTGATCACCACGAAGAAGGGGCGCCCGGGCGCCACCTCGTACTCCCTCCGCTCGTCGATCGGATTCAGCGACGTCCACCGGTTCCCCGCGCTCCAGAACAAGTACGGCCTGGGTGACGAGGACCCGACGACGGGCGCGCCAACCGCGGATCCCTGCGTCCCGAGCACCGACCCGGCCCTGGTGGACTGCCAGGCCACGTCCGACAGCTGGGGCCCGCTGATCCCGGCCGGCACCCCCACGTTCGATCAGGCCCGTTCCGTGTTCGTCACCGGCTGGAACAGCGACAACAACCTCACCATCTCCGGGGGGAACGACCGGACCACGTTCTTCGTGTCCGGCGGCTACGCCTACGACCGTGGCACCTTCACCGGCCCGAACAACCACTTCCAGCGGGTCTCGGTCCGGGTGAACGGCAGCCAGCAGGTGTTCAGCAACCTGAAGCTCGGTGCGAACGTCGCCTACGCGAGCACGGCGGGGAGCTTCCTGCAGAAGGGGTCGAACTTCAGCGGGATGACGCTCGGCGCCTGGCGCACCACGCCGACTTTCGACAACAGCCAGTATCTCGATCCGAACAACGGGCTTCAGCGCTCCTACCGGTTCCCCAACCCGTCCTCAACCTCGTTCAACCTCGGCCGCGGGTACGACAACCCGTTCTTCACGGCCAACGTGCCGCTCAGCACCGCGTATGCCGACCGGGTGTTCGGCAACCTGAGCCTGGACTGGACGCCGGCCACGTGGCTCCGGTTCGCCTACAGCCTGGGCGTCGATTATTCGGGAGACAGCCGGCTGCAGGGCGAGCCCCAGACCTCGTCCAACACGCCCGACCCGCTGGGCCAGGTGGTGAAGGTTGACCTCACGAACGCCCAGATCGACCATAATCTGACCGGCACCGTCACCTACAAGGCGGGACCGAGCTTCGGCGGCACGTTCACTCTGGGGCAGAACCTCAACACCCGCAGCGTGCGGCAGCTCGGCGGCGTGGGCAACGCGCTCCTCGCGCCCCAACCGTACACGCTCACCAACACGGCGAGCCAGCTCCCGCCGATCGACAACGAGACCAAGCTGCGGATCGCGGGGTACTTCGCGCAGGCCACGTTCGACATGTGGGACCAGGTCTACCTGAAGGGCGGGCTCCGCTACGACGGCGCCTCGAGCTTCGGGATCAACACCCAGCACGCATGGTTCCCGAGCGCGAGCGCTGCGTGGCAGTTCACCAAGGCCACCGGCGAGGGCGGCCTGCTCAGCTACGGCAAGCTCCGCGCGGCCTACGGCGAAGTGGGCACCCAGCCCCAGCCGTACCTGACCGCCTTCACGTTCCTGAGCGGCGGCCTCTACCAGGACGGGTGGGGCGGCATTCTCACCGCGTCCCAGAACGGCTTCGGCGGCCTGTTCAGCGACACCACCAAAGCCGGCCAGCTCAAGCCCGAGCGGACCCGCGAGTTCGAGGCGGGTGTCGATCTCGGGCTGTTCAAGGACCTGGCCGACTTCAGCTTCACCTGGTACCGGCGCACCTCGAAGGACGTGATCCTCACCGTCCCGGTGGCCGCCAGCACCGGCTTCATCAACCAGGCCGCCAACGTCGGCCAGATCCGGAACTCGGGCACCGAGTGGTCGCTCAACATCCGGCCGATCACGCACAAGAATTTCGCGTGGGACCTGGGCTTCCAGCTCGCCACCAACCGCAACAAGGTGCTCAACCTCGGCACCGCCGACACCTCCTTCTTCATCAGCTACGGTGGCGCGGGCGGCTTCGCGATCGGGACCGCCCAGGTCGGCCAGCCGATCGGCGTGTTCCGGGACTACGACTACATCCGCTGCGGCCGCGGCCTCACGATCTTCGACGGCGGCGGAAACCCTGTGAGCGTGGACGGGCTCTGCACCGCGCAGCAGAACCAGCAGCAGGCCCTGTTCATCAACGACGGGACCTTCGCCAACTCGAACGGCGACGCGGGGAACACCGGGATCGCCGGCAATCACTCGAGCGCGGGCTATCCGCTGCTCGACCCCAACAGCCGCATCGTGGGCGACCCGAACCCGAAGTGGACGGGCAGCATCCGCAGCAGCGT
>DATGDE010000347.1:0-4354 GCA_035311125.1 Gemmatimonadales bacterium | reverse complement strand
CTGTGGGGTGCGATCGAAGCCGTGTTCAAGAGCTGGCGCACCCGGCGCGCGATCGACTACCGGCGCGTCCACGGCATCCCCGACGACCTGGGCACCGCGGTGAACATCGTCGCGATGGTCTACGGCAACCTGGGCGAGGATTGCGGAACCGGCGTCGCGTTCACGCGCGACTGCCGCACCGGGGAGCGCGTCCTCAACGGCGACTTTCTGACCAACGCCCAGGGAGAGGACGTCGTGTCCGGCGCCCGGACACCCGAGTCGATCGCCAAGATGAAGCGCGGCAAGTTCGCGAAAGTGTACCGCGACCTCGAGACGATGGCGGAGAAGCTCGAGCGCCACTTCAAGGACGTGCAGGACATCGAGTTCACCTTCGAGCACGGCCGCCTCTACATTCTGCAGACCCGCCGCGCCCAGCGCACCGGCCTCGCCGCCGTGCGCAGCGCCGTGGAGATGGTGGCCGAGGGGTTGATCTCCGAGAACGAGGCGGTGCAGCGGGTCCCTCCCCAGGATCTCGATCAGATCTTCCACCCGATGGTCGATCCCCGGGCCAGCGTGACGCTCGTGGCGAAGGGCCTGCCCGCCTCGCCCGGCGCCGCCATCGGTGAGGCCGTGTTCGACGCGGACCAGGCCGAGGCGCTGGCGAAGAAGGGTCACAAGGTGATCCTGGTGCGCCCCGAGACGTCGCCGGAGGATTTCCACGGGATCGTCGCCGCCCAGGCGGTCGTCACTTCCCGCGGCGGGATGACGAGCCATGCGGCGATCGTGGCGCGCGGCATGGGGAAGACCTGCGTCGTGGGAGCCAAGGAGATCGAGGTGGACCCTGCCGCCGGCCGCTTCCGGGCCAACGGGCGGGTCGTGAAGCAGGGCCAGGTCCTCACGGTGGACGGCACCACCGGACGCGTGATCCTGGGCGCCGCGAAGCTCGTGCAGCCCAAGATCGGAGAGCACTACGCCCGGTTGATGGCATGGGCGGACGCGCGCCGACGCCTGCGGGTGCGCGCCAACGCCGACACGCCCGCCGATGCCCGACGGGCGCGCGAGTTCGGCGCTGAGGGCATCGGCCTGTGCCGCACCGAGCACATGTTCTTCGAGGGCGACCGCATCACGGCCATGCGCGAGATGATCGTCGCTCCCGACGAGGCCGGGCGTCGCCGCGCGCTCGCCCAGCTGCTGCCGATGCAGCGGGCCGATTTCGAAGGCATCTTCGAGGCGATGGTCGGTTACCCGGTCACCATCCGGCTGCTGGATCCTCCACTCCACGAATTCCTTCCACACGGCCGGGAGGAGCAGAGTGCCCTCGCCAAGGCCATGAAGCTGCCGCTCGCGCAGCTGAAGGCGCTGGTCGACGGCCTCCACGAAGCGAATCCGATGCTGGGCCACCGCGGCTGCCGGCTGGGCATCACCTACCCCGAGATCACGGAGATGCAGGCCCGGGCGATCTTCGAGGCGGCGTGCCGCGCGGTCGCGCGCGGGAAGAAAGTGGTCGTCGAGGTGATGATCCCGCTGGTCGCCGTCGCCGAAGAGCTGCGCCGTCAGGCGGCGATCGTGCGACGGGTCGCCCAGGAAGTGTTCCACGCCCAGGGGCACGCGGTGCCGTACCTCGTGGGCACCATGATCGAGCTGCCGCGCGCGGCGCTGACCGCCGACGAGATCGCGCGAGAAGCCGAGTTCTTCTCCTTCGGCACCAACGACCTCACCCAGACGACGTTCGGCCTGTCCCGCGACGACGCCGGCCGGTTTCTTCCTTTCTATGTGGAGACCGGGATCCTGAAGGACGACCCGTTCCAGGTGCTGGACCAGGACGGCGTCGGCAAGCTGGTGGACCTGGGCGTGAAGCTGGGACGCGGCACGCGCAACGACCTGAAGGTGGGGATCTGCGGGGAGCACGGGGGTGAGCCCTCGTCGGTGAAGTTCTGCCACCACGCCGGGCTCAACTACGTCTCCTGCTCCCCGTTCCGCGTGCCCATCGCCCGCCTCGCCGCGGCCCAGGCGGCCCTCGAGGAGGCGGGCGTGATCAACCGCACCAAGGCGACGGTCTAATCGGTCAACTGCCGCGCCCCGCCATCGCCGCTCCCGCCCCACCGAGCAGAAGGCCCAGCAGCATGGCGACGATCGCCACGGTGTAGGCCGAACCTTTGGATGTCTTGTGGGTCACGTGGATCCCAATCGCCGTCAGGACCATGCCCCAGATCGTGAACGGATTGACGCCCGCCAGGATGCCCGACAGGAACCCGCTCACGTTCGGCGCGAGCAGGTTCAGTCCGAGAGGCGGCTGCAGATCCAGTGGAGAGCTCACCGATTCAACCCCTTTCATTTTCAGAACCACCAGACCGGCGACCTGCAGCAGCAACGACGGCAACGCCGTGTACGTCGCCACACTGAGCAGCGTCCGGTACTTCCCGTCGCCGCCCGCGAGGAGCATGACGAGCAACCACAGCACCCCGGCCACGATCAGGAGCAACAACAGCACGAAGATCGGCGACGCGAACACGGCGATCTGCTGGATCTTCTCGATCTGAGCGGCGGCGTTCGGGTTCTGGGCAGCCGCCTTGGCCAGCTGCGGAGCCATGGATGCCATCCGGAAGGGCAGGACCAGGTAGTTCAGGATCGTGATCAGCACACTCAACGCGAGGGCCGGAACGAACCACACCGGCTTCTCCCGTAGCCGCTCGAACACCTCCGTCGGCGAGAACAGCACGCGCACCAGATCCAGTACCGCGCCCATCCGGACCTCCCCAACGTGAGAGTTGGCCAGCTTCCTCCCGGCGCTTCCCCAACCACCACCGGGGCGCCAATATACTTCCCGAAGTGAAAGCCTACTACACGGACCAGTTCGTCCTCCCGCTGCCGGACGGTCACCGCTTCCCGATGGCGAAATACGCGATACTGCGCACCCGGGTTGCGGTGGCGCAGCTTGCGACGCTCGAGGTGCCCGCCCCGGTTACCGACGCCGATCTCCATCGCGTGCACATGCCGGACTACGTGCGGCGGGTGTCCGCTGGCACCCTGGATCCGGCCGCGCAACGCGCCATCGGGTTCCCCTGGTCGCCCGGAATGGTGGAGCGCTCCCGCCGCTCGGTTGGTGCCACGCTCGCCGCCTGTCGCGCGGCCCTCGCCGACGGCGTCGCGGTGAATCTCGCCGGAGGAACGCACCACGCCTTCCCCGACCATGGTGAGGGGTTCTGCGTCTTCAACGACGCAGCCGTGGCGGTGCGCACTCTGCAGGCCGAGCAAGTCGTCAGTCGGGTCCTGATCGTCGATTGCGACGTGCACCAGGGAAACGGGACCGCCGCGATCTTCGCCGGCGACGACCAGGTGTTCACGCTCGACCTGTTCGCCGAAAAGAACTACCCGTTCCGCAAGGAGGCCCCCGATCTCGCCGTACCGCTCCCCGACGGCACGGGCGACGCTCCCTACCTCGACCTGCTGGGCGCCGCCCTGCCCCACGCCATCGCCGCCGCGCGGCCCCATCTCGCCGTCTATGTGTCCGGCGCGGACCCGCATGCCGGAGACCGGCTGGGCCGCCTCGACCTCTCAAAGGAAGGATTGGAGCACCGCGACCGGTTGGTGCTGGACGCGCTCCATCAGCAAGGCGTGCCCGTGGCGGTCACGATGGCGGGTGGATACGGACGGGACCTGGCCGATACGGTCGACATCCATCTCGGCACCGTGCAGGCGGCGGCGCGCATCAGCGCGGCAGCACGCGCGCGCCCGGAATCCGCCTGAGCTGGTCCGCGATCCCCGCCGTCCACGCCAGGCTCCGGTAGCGTTTCGCCTCTTCCGCTCGTCCGTGGCGCTCGAAATGCTCCACCAGCAGCGCGTAGCCGTCCTTGCGGCAGGCAGGATGCGCCACGGCGAGGTTCACCAGGGCGAGTCCCGCTTCGTCATCGCGGTCGAGCAACATGGCCCCGAGGGCGAGATTGGCCGGCGCGTGCTCCGGCGCCCGCTGCAGCAGCTCGCGTAACAGCGGCTCCGCCGCTGCGGCACCGCGCAGTCCGAGCGTGAGATCCGCACGCTCCCACGACAACGCGATATCGAGCGGCCCACCCGCTGCGCGCGCATCCAGCTCCGCGAGCCGCGCCGCCTGACCCTTCATCTTCTCGTGGCCTGCAATCCAGCGTTGCCGAATCAACTCGCGCCAGCGGTCATCGAGCAGGGCGAGCAGGCTGCGGCCACCCTCGGCGAAGTAGCGGTCCGCGCCACTGCCGCCGATGCTCGGCGCGGCCAACTGCCCCGCCGCGCCGTCGCCGTCCGGCACCCGGAGACCCAACGCCGACAGCCGTTCCGCGAGGCTGGGATGGGTATCGGCCAGCCCGGTGCGCCGCCCCAGTGCCTGGGCCAGCCGGCGCGCTCC
>DATGDE010000346.1:0-3976 GCA_035311125.1 Gemmatimonadales bacterium | reverse complement strand
CAGCTCGCCTACGCCGCGACGCGCCGCGACCTGCGTCGCCGTCGCGCGACGATCGGCCCGGCCCTGGAGCGTCACGGCCTCCGGCTGCGCGACGACGTGCTGGATGACGAGTCGCGCGATCTCTGGTCAGGTGTGGGTCTGCCGGAGGAAGTGAAGTCGTCCGTGGGCCGGCGGCTGGCTCAGACGCTCGCGGGACTCGAAACCGCGGTCCGCGGGGCCTGAAGGAACCAGCCCCACAGCGAAAGTACCAGGGCGACCGTCAGTCCCAGATCTTCCCACATGCCGAGCCGGAACGCCGCCGTCGAGCCGATCAGCGCCCAGACCCACGGAACCAACATGACCCCGACGGGCGGCCGCTCCACAGTCCACATCAAGAGCGCGAGCGTCACGATCGTCGTCGGGCACGGCACCCCGAACGTCGGCGCGGCCGGGTAGCGATGCCCCAGCGCCCACCCGATCGCGGGGTAGACCGCGAAGGCATAGAGCAGCAGCGCGAGCGCCAGTCCACCACGCAGGGACCGGGAGGCCCGAAACGCGAGACGCGGCGGCCGAACCGCAGCCCAAGCGAGCAGTAGCGCCTCTACCACGAACGCCGCGCCGAACAACGTGGCCGCCGGATTGACGGAACGGAAGAAGCGCCAGTGGTACTCCACCCCCATCCACAGCCACAGCCCCGCAAGCACCAGTCCGATCGCCCGATCCGACCACCGCATCGGCCACAGCGCCAGGGCCGCCGCTCCGATCCCCAGCGCGATCAACAGGATTTGCACCGGCGCCACGGCCTCGTTGTACGCGGCGAACACCGCGAAGAACTGATCCCGGGAAAACGGCAGTGGCATGCGGCTCAGGCCCGCACCGGCGGCAGCGGCCGCTCCGACAGCCGCCACACGTAGTTGCCCATCCGCTCGCGCTTCTCCTTGCGGGAGAGGCCACGGTACCCGTACGGCGGGCGGCGTAGCGCGCGGAAGAGAGAGAGGAAGGGCCAACCGAACGGCAGGTAGAACCCGATCAGATCCCAATCCCGCAGCAGTGCGTGCCACCGATTCCGGGCCGGTGCACGGTGGCGATCTCGCTCGAGGCGCAGGTAGGCCACCGGCCATCCCCAGGGCAACAGCGTGCGCCACCGTCCCCACGCCCGGCGCAGCGACCGCCCCAGCGAACGCGCGTGGTAGGGTTCCCGGCCGTGCTCGGCCACCAGCTCGTCCAGCTCGCCCTGCATCAGGTGACGGACTCGCTCTGCCACGCGACGCAGGGCGCCGCGATCGGGATGCTCGAAGTCGGTGACGCCCTCGAGCCAGAGCAGCCCCGGAATGTCGATCGGCTTCCCGACGATGAAGACCATCCGACACGGGAACGCCAGATACCACATCCAGGGGAAGACACAGGCCAGGAGCCCGATCGGCAGCGGCAGGAACGGGACGTGGAATACGCGCTGCATCAGCCGGTCCAGCGGCGGGAAACAGTACCCGAAGGGGTGCACCCACTCGGCGTTGATCGCATACACCGGATACACCGGCACCCGATAACGCCCGGCCAGCAGGATGAAGCTCGTCTTGAAGGTCTGCAGCTCGTAGCGGCGGTTGAACCCCTTGCCGATCCCCGGCACGCCCTCGGGGAAGTACAGCACACGCTCGCCGCGCAGGATCAACCGCTCGAAGTTGTCGAACGTCATGTCCACGCCGCCGCCACGCCGCCAGAAATCGTCGATGCCGAAGGGGCGCATCCACCAGACCAGCGTCAGCTCGGGCTCGTAGACGGTGCGGAACTTGAGCGACGGCCGCAGCCCGTCGCGATGCCACAATGCCGCATCCAGCACGATGCCGTCGTGCGGGAACGCGTTGCCGGAGTGGTTCGCCGCGAGAATCACCGGTCCGTGCTTCGGCAGCCGCTCGGCCCCGACCACGCGGGTACGGAAGTAATCCCGGATGATCGGCCCCAGGACCTTGCGCTCCAGCGCGCGAGCGAACTCCACGTCGAATGGATCCCGCGGCGGAGTGACCACCCCGGGGGCAGGCGCCGGCGCAGTCGGGAGCGCGACCCCGCCCGGCACCGGCGACGCGGTCGGCTCCGTCACTTCGGCCCGGGCCGCCACGCTATGTCCCCCGGCGCAGGCCAAGGAGAGGAGCCAGCACGAACAGACCGACCCACAGCGGCCAGGGGCCGCCGAACGCCATGAGGATCGCCCCGGCGACCAGGCAGAACCCCGCGATCAGCGTGCCGCGGACTCCGGCGAAGGGGTTTTCGGGGGCACGCTTGGTGGATTTCTCCAGCACCCGCACCCCCTCGGTCACCAGCAGCGGCACCTTGACGAGCGCGTCCATCAGATCGGGCGCGCCACGCAGCTCCTCCTGCAGCACGCGCCACGGACTGAATTGCAGCAGGAAGATCTCGCGGATGTGGCGCCGCGAGACCTCCGCGACATCGAATCCCGGCAGCAGGACGTTGCCGACGCCTTCGAAGGTGATGAGCGCCTTCACCATCAGGACGAGCTCGACCGGGAAGTACATCCGGTAGCGGGCGCCGCGCGACAGCGACTCGAGCACGAGCCGGCCGAGGGAGAAACCGCGGAACGTCGCGTGCCGGCGCCACCGCCGCGAGATCTCCGCGACCTCGCGACGGAACCCCAGCGGGTCACTGCCCCGGCCGGGCTCGGCCACCGCCGCGAGATAGCGGGCGGCGTTTTCGGCGTCGCCCGTCACGAGGCTGTAGTAGTAGTACAACAGCGTGCGGCGCAGCTCGCCGTCCAGCCGCCCCACCATCCCGAGGTCGATGAACCCGACCTTCGCGCCGGGCAGGATCAGCAGGTTCGCCGGGTGCAGGTCGGCGTGGAAGAATCCGTCCCGGTAGATCATGCGGATGATGGACGCGGCACCCAGGTCCACCAGTCGCTCGCGCGTCTTGCGCGGCAGCGCCTGCGCCTGCGGCGTGTCCGGCCGCAGTCCATCGATGTACTCCATGCACAACACCCGCGGACCGGAGAGCTCGGGATACACCGCCGGGAAGACCACGTCCGGCAGGTCGTGGAAGTTGGCGGCGAGCGTCTCGATGTTCTCGGCTTCCTGCCGCAGGTCGACCTCGCGTTGGGTGTACTCGACGAACTCGTCGATGATGCGCCGCGGCTGATAGCGCGGAAACAGCCACTGCAGGACCGAGCCGAGGATGCGGAGCAGGCGAGCGTCGCGCCGCAGGGTGTCCGGGATGCCCGGCTTGACCGCTTTGATCACCACCGGGTCGCCGTCGAGGGTGGTGGCCCGATGGATCTGGGCGATCGAGGCCGACCCGATCGGCACGGGATCGACCGTCAGGAACAGATCCTCGAGCGGCCGGCCCAGGTCGCGCGCAACCATCCGGCCAAACATGTCGAACGGCACCGCCGGCAGGGCGTTCAGCAGGTTCCTCAGCTCGTCGGTGATCGGCCGCGGCAGGAGGTCCTCGCGCAGGCTCAGGATCTGGCCGAGCTTGATGTAGGTCGGCCCCAGCAGCTCGAGGCGACGCCGCAGCTGCACGGGGAACGGCGCGCGGGCGAGGTCGCGGCGCAGGAACGGCCGGACCACCACCGACACCACCGACAGCAGCGCGAACCGCAGCCCCCTCCCCTCACCCGCGGCACGCCGGGCGCGCACGTGCGCGACGAGGCCGCCCGCCAGCAAGCCGGCGAGATGGCGGTTCGTGGCCATGGCGCGGCGCACGAGGCCTTGTGCCCGCGGCAGCGGAGCGCCGGGCGTCCTGTCGGGCCGCTGCTGCGCCGGAGCCTGCTCGGGGGGAATCCGCACGGCGCGCGTGGTGGTCACCGGTGTCGCCCCATGCGCTCGTGGGCCGAGACCCATTCGAGCGAGCTGATAGCCGCGGCGAGCGAGAGCTCGCCGGCCAGCACGACCGCGGCGACGATCTCGGCGAGCTTGTTCACCTTGCCGATCCCGTAGCACCCCAGGACCTCGAGGCACTCCCGCTGCGTCGGGAGCCCGGTGCCGCCCCC
>DATGDE010000345.1:0-3615 GCA_035311125.1 Gemmatimonadales bacterium | reverse complement strand
CCTCGCCGACCCGCGCGCCGCCGTGCGCGCACTGTGCGGCGTGCCGCGACGGCCTCGCGGGGGAGGAATCGCGGCGTGACGGCGAGCGGAGAGGCGGTGTTCGGGCCGTACGGTGGACGGTATGTCCCCGAAACCCTGATGGCGGCGCTGGACGAGCTCGCACGCGTGTACGACGCCGCCCGTGCCGACCCCGGATTCTGGGTGGAGCTCGAGCGGCTCCAGCGCGATTACGTGGGCCGGCCCACGCCGCTCACCGACGCGGCGCGGTTCGCGACCCGGGTGGGCGGGGGAATCACCCTCGTGCTGAAGCGCGAGGATCTGAACCACACCGGTGCACACAAGATCAACAACACGCTGGGGCAGGCGCTGCTGGCACTCCGCATGGGCAAGCGTCGCATCATCGCGGAGACG
Source organism: Gemmatimonadales bacterium (assembly GCA_035311125.1). Lineage (GTDB taxonomy): Bacteria > Gemmatimonadota > Gemmatimonadetes > Gemmatimonadales > GWC2-71-9 > DASTHG01. Next base: position 3,204 of record DATGDE010000345.1, on the reverse strand, counting down.
GGCGCGGGCCAGCACGGGGTCGCGACCGCGACGGTATGCGCGCGGTTCGGGCTCGAATGTGTCGTCTACATGGGCGAAGAGGACATGCGCCGGCAGCGGCTCAACGTCTACCGGATGGAGCTGCTGGGCGCCCGCGTGGTGGCGGTGACGTCGGGGACCCGCACGCTCAAGGACGCGACGAACGAGGCGATGCGCGACTGGGTCACGCGCGTCACCGATACCCACTACATCATCGGCTCGGTGGTCGGACCCGATCCGTTCCCCCGGATGGTGCGCGACTTCCAGTCCGTGATCGGCCGCGAGGCCCGCGCGCAGTGCCTCGAGCGCTACGGCCGGCTGCCGCGGACGGTGGTCGCCTGCGTGGGCGGCGGGTCCAACGCGATCGGCATCTTCGCCGCCTTCCTGAACGATGCCGCGGTCGAGCTGGTGGGCGTCGAAGCCGCCGGGGAGGGCATCGAGACCGGGCATCACGCGGCGTCCCTGTCGGTCGGGCGGCCCGGCGTGTTTCACGGCAGCCGGAGCTACCTGCTCCAGGATGCGGACGGTCAGATCCGTCCTGCCCACTCGATCTCGGCGGGCCTGGACTACCCCGGCGTCGGACCGGAACACGCTTTCTTGAAGGACCGGGGACGCGTATTGTATCAGACCGTGACGGATCGTGAAGCGCTGGACGCATTTACCTCGCTGGCCCGGCTCGAGGGGATCGTGCCCGCCCTCGAGAGCGCGCATGCACTCGCCTGGGTGGCGCAGGCGAGAGGGGAGCCCCGCTGGCATGCCGGTGATCTGGTGCTCGTCAACCTGAGCGGCCGCGGTGACAAGGACGTCGCGCTGGTCGCCGATCTGACGGCCGAGGAACGTCCGTGACCGATATCTCCGGCACCGAGCTCGCGCTTCCGCCGGCGCAGGTCGAAGACCTGCTGTCGCTCATCGCCAAGGCCCTGCGGGCCGTGCAGCTCTATCTCCCCAACAACCCGGTGTACCAGCGCGCGGTGGAGAACGTCAAGGTGGCGTGCCGCAAGATCTGGGAGGCGACCGGGGACCTGGTGCTCGACGTGCAGGAGAGCGACCTCCGCTGGGAAGGGAACGTCGTCTACCACAACGAGCAGAAGAACGAGAGCATCGCGTGGACCCTGTTCAAGGACGGGGTGCGCACGGTCACGCTACGGCCGGGTGTGGAGGAGAACGAGATCGTGCGCTTCATGCAGGTCCTCCACCAGGGCCGTACCCTCCAGGCCGATGCGGCCGACGATCTGCTGACCCTGTTGTGGCAGGAGGATTTCCAGTTTCTCAGCTACACGTTTCAGGAAGTCCAGGTCGATCAGCCCGCGCCGATCGAGGCGGAGGAGCCCAGCTCGACGCCCGCGCCGGTCGAGGTGCAGCAGCAGGTCCAGCAGGAGGTGCCGCCGCAGCGGGAAGTCGTGTCGGCGGACGAGTTCGACACGACCCTGTACTTCCTCGAGGACCCGGAGATCGGATACCTGCAGGACGAGGTAGAGCGGGAGTATGCGCAGGACCTCCGCCACAACGTGCTGTCCCTGCTCTTCGACCTGCTGGAGGCCCAGAGCTACGGATCGGTTCGCGCCGAGCTGATCGCCATTGTCGAGAATTTCATCCCCTATCTGCTGGGCTCGGGGGACTTCCATTCGGTGGCGTTCGTGCTGCGCCAGCTGCGCGAAGTGTTGCAGCGGGCCAAGGATCTGATCCCCGAGCATCGCCAGGCGTTGCTCGCGATTCCCACGCGACTGTCACAGCCCGAGGCGCTGTCACAGCTGCTGCAGGCGCTCGATGAAGCGACCGCGCATCCCTCCGAAGAGGAGTTGGGCGAGCTGTTCCGGGAGCTCAAACCCGAGGCGATCGTGACGCTCGCCGGGTGGGTCTCCCGGCTCGGCGACGAGCATGTACGGACGCTGGTCAAGCGGGCGGCCGAGCGGCTGGCGGCCCAGAATCCGGCGGAGGTCCTGAAGGCGCTCGCCAGTCCCGATCAGGCGACCGCGCTCGAGATGGTGCGGCTGGCCGGCCGGCTGCGGCTCGCCACGGCGCCCGATGGGATGGGGCGGCTGCTGGAGTCGGGGGACCGGGAAATGAAGTTGGCGGTGGTGGATGCGCTGACGTCGATCGCGAGTCCCACCGCGCTCCGGATGCTGGAGGGCGCCGTGGAGGACCCCGAGCGCGACGTGCGAATCGCTGCGGTGCGCTACCTGAGCAGTCGCGGCCATCGCGGTGCGTTCGAGCGTATCGAGGGGGCGATCACCGGCGGCAAGCTGCGCCAGTCGGACCTCACCGAGAAGATGGCCTTCTACGAAGCGTACGGCGCCCTGGCCGGCAGCGCCGGCGTGGGCATGCTGGAACGCATCCTCGTGCCGCGGGGACTGCTGGCGCGGCGTGAGGACGCGGCGAGCCGGGCCTGTGCGGCGATGGCGCTCGGGAAGATCCGCACGCCCGAGGCGCGGGCCGTGTTGGAGCGGGCGACGCAGGACAAGGAGGCGCTGGTGCGCAACGCGGTGAGCCGTGCGCTGCGGGAGATGCCGGCATGAGCGGCATCGCGCCCGAAACCGGCGCGCCGGCGCCGCGCCGCTCCACCATCGCCGAGACCGTCGCGTCGACCGACAGCTTCCTGCGGCATGCCGGCCGGGAGTTCCTGGTGCTCCTATACGCCGCGCTGCGGTCGTTGAAGCTGTACCCGCTGGAAAACGCCCAGGTGCAGAAAGCGCTCGACGATCTGCTGGTCGCCACCCGTCACGTGCTGGATGTGGAGCACGAGCTGGAGCTGCGGCTCCATGGCGAGTTCATCTTCGTGAACGCCACCCGGCTCCGGCTGGCGCTCGAGAACTACGCATCCTTCTCGCACGTGTTGTCGGTGATGCGCAGCTGCAACGTCGGGGGGATCCGCATCGACGATCAGGTGGACCGCCGGGAGCTGCAGATTCTCGTCTCCCTGCTGCTCGCCCACTCGGCGCGCGAGGCGAGCCCGGACAAGGTCCACCAGATCGCGGGTCAGCTCGTGGAGGCGGGAGCGACGCACATCGGCGTGGAACCGCCGATCGAAACCGACGAGAACCTCGCGGATTCGGAGCGGGCGAAGGAGGCGGCCAAGCGCACCTATGCGCGCTCGGTCGCCGTGACCCGCGAGGTGATCAACAGTCTCCGCCTGGGTCGCACCGCGAACGTGAAGCGCGTCAAACGGGCGGTGCAGGCGATCGTGGA
>DATGDE010000344.1:0-9238 GCA_035311125.1 Gemmatimonadales bacterium | reverse complement strand
CTGTGGGTGCCGCTGGACGACGTGCGGGAAGCACTGGCGACCCGGGTGATGGAATGCGCCGGGGCGGCGCGCCGGGATGCCGCGGACGCCGCGCCGGCGCGGGCGCTGCGCCAGCTCGACCGCGATGCGTGGAGCGACGCGTGGAACGAGGCGGTCCGCCGGGCGGCGGAGCGGGTGGCCCACGGACTCGATGCGGCGCTGGCGCTCGAAGCACGGCGTGTCCGGATGCCCGCTCATCGCTCTCGCCAGCTCCCGTTGTCGCCCGCCGAACGCCGCGCCATCGCCGCCAGGCTGGCATCGGGCGCCGAGGGCTTCGAGGCGGCGCTCGGGGAGGTTGCGCGGGCGACGGATGCGCTGCACCGCGACTGGCCGGGCGACGCCGAGACGATCGCCGAGTGGAGGGCGGCTCAGGAACTCGCGGCGCGCCGGCTCGAAGCTGCCTGGCTCGCCCTCGAGGCGCTGGTGGGTCAGGAGCGTACTCGCTGGACGCCCGAGCTCGATGGCATCCGCGCCTGGCGACCATCCCTCGCGCCGGTCTTCGCCGTGTGGTTGCCGCTGGCCGCGGTGATCGTCTGGCTCGCCCTCGTCATGGGGGGCTACCTCTCCGCACCCGCATGGCTCGCCGCCGCGCTGGGATTCTGATCCTCGCGCTGTCTGCCGCGTCCGCGACGTCCGCGGCCGCGCAGCTGCGTCCGCTGGCGGTCCGGGTATCGGGACCGGCGGGACTCGACTCGCTGGCGCGCCTGGGGTTCGAGGTCGCGGGCGCCCGCGCCGTCGCGGGAGGTCTCGAGGCGCTGATCGTCGCGTCGCCCGAGACCGAGCGCGCCCTGGCGGGCCGCGGATTTCTCGCGGCTCCGCCCGCGGGCTTCCCGGCCGCCGGTCCCGCGGGAGACAGTTTCACCGTGTTCCGCTCCTTCGACAAGCCGGTCAGCGGCATCCGGGCCACGCTCGCCGCCTGGGCCGCGGCGGATACGCTGATTCACGTCGACTCGATCGGTGCGAGCGTCGAGGGCCGCCCGATTCTCGCAGTGAAGATCGGGCCCGCGGCCGATTCCCCCGGGCGTCCCAACGTGCTCTTCATGGGCACGCATCACGCGCGCGAGTGGGTCTCGACCGAGGTCGCGATGTCGCTCATCCGCTGGCTCGCCGATTCGGCGCCGGCGACGATCGCGTCGCGCGACATCTGGGTGATCCCGGTCGAGAACCCCGACGGCTACCAGTACACGTTCACGACGGACCGCTTCTGGAGGAAGAACCGGCGGCTGAACAGCGATGGGTCCTACGGCGTGGACCTGAACCGGAATTATCCGGCGTTCTGGGCGTACGACGACGTGGGCTCGAGCGGGTCGACGGGAGCGGAGACCTACCGCGGCCCGGCGCCGGCTTCCGAACCCGAAACGCGCGCCATCATGGCGTTCCACGCCGCGCATCCGCCTGTGGTTTCGGTTTCCTATCACACCTACTCGGGGCTGGTGATCTATCCCTACGGCTACCTGCCCGGGGCGCTGGCGCCCGACCTGCCTCTGTTCCGGGCGCTGGCAGGCACTGATCTCGCTCCGGCGGTGCGCGATAGCGTCCCGGCCAGCTTCCATGCCTACTATCACCCGGGACCGGGCTGGAACCTCTACGCCACCAACGGCGAGTACACCGACTGGGCGTATCGCGCCCACGGCACGATCGCGTTCACGCCGGAGCTGACGAGCGGTTGTTGTACGCCCGACTCGGGGCTGTACTACGGGTTCGTGTTTCCCGACGACTCGTCGCTGGTGCGGCGTGTGTTCCGCGACAACCTGCCGTTCGCGCTGGCGGCCATCGCGGCGGCAGGGAATCTCGCGCTGGCCGCCGGTCCGACTGGCGCCGTCATGTCTCCACCCCGTATCGAGGTGATCCGGCCGGAAGCCCGTGTGAGCCTCCCGTCGTCCGATCCCCAGCCGTTCGCCCTCTCGGTGCGCGACGCCAGGGGCGTGATCGCCCAGCGGTCCTTGTCCGCCGACTCGCTGGCGCGGGGCACGATCCGAACGGTGTGGCGTGCAGATGTGACCGCCGACCGGGCGAGCGCGTTGCGCGTGGATGGGGCGGGGCAGGGCGCCGGGATGACGGCCGAGCTGCTCTCGTTCGCCGGCGCCGAGGACGGGGACACCGCGTGGCGGGGGTGGAGTCGCTATGCGGACGCCGTCGAGGGGAGCTGGTCCTGGTCCACGAGCAGCGGAGTGGTGGACACGCTCACCTCGCCCGTCATCGACCTGCGGGGCCGGTCACGTGTCTGGCTGCAGTTCTGGACGCGACACCGCGGGTCGACGTACACGCCCGAGCAGCACGGCCTGGTGCAGGTGTCGGCGGACAGCGGTCGCACCTGGAGCACGGTGGCGGACGTAGTGGGCGACGGGCCTGCCTGGTATCCGATGCGCGTGGACCTCCCCATGCTCGACGGAGCGCGCGGCGCCCGCGTGCGTTTCGTCCCGGTGGGCTTCACGTGGTGGATCGATGCCGTGGGATTCGCGAGCGACTCCACCGGCGCGTTTCTGAGCCTGGCCCCGCCGGCCGCGCTCGCAGTGTCGGAGAACCCCGTGCACGGCAACCTGGTGTGGATTTCCTGGCCCGCCGGCACCGGGGCGCCCCGTCTCGGCATCTACACGTTCGCGGGCGAGCGGGTGATCTCGACGGCGCTGCCTGCGGGCACGACCGAGTACGCCTGGGACCTCCTCGCCGGTCCGCGCCGGATCGTCAACGGGGCGTATCTCGTCGTGCTCGAGCTGGACGGGCGCGTGTCGCGACGCCGGCTGTTCGTCACCCGATGAGCGTCGTCGGCGTGGGTGTGGATCTCGTCGAAGTAGAGCGGGTGCGGCACATGCTGGCCGACAAGGGCGGCCATGTCTTCGACCGGCTGCTGACCCCCGGGGAGGCCGAATACTGTCGCTCCAAGGCGGATCCCGCCGAGAGTGTCGCGGCGCGGCTGGCCACCAAGGAGGCGGTCTACAAGGCGCTGCAGGGCGACCCGGCGGCGCGGGGCATTGGCTGGCGGGAGATCGAAGTGGTGCGCGATGAGGATGGCCGGCCGGACGTCGTGCTCACGGGGCTTGCGGCGCAACGGGCTCGGGAGCTCGGGGTCTCGCGCATCTTCGTCTCGCTGTCGCACACCCACGCGGCAGCGGTGGCGACGGCGGTAGTCGAAGCGCTCTAGCATTCGAGGGAGCCCCTTTCTAGTTTTCGGCAGCCCCTTTCTGAGAATCATTCTCATCTACCGTAAACCCTGTTTCTTCCTCACCATTCTGGCCGCGGCCGGTGCGCCGCTCGCGGCGCAGGGGATGGATTCCGCTACCGTGGCGCGTCGCGTCGTCGCGGCCGCCCAACTCTCCGCCAAGGAGTACGCGCTCGGCGTCCCCTCGCAGGGCGGGCGCGTCACCGATGACGAAGAGGTCAAGGAGGCCCGGCTCTTCCTCCAGCAGGCTCGCCTCGACGTCCATGCCCTGCCGGCCGCCGCGCGAGGCTATGCCGACAGTGCCCTCGCTTCGATGGCCACACTGCTGGACCGCTCGGCGGCGCCGGCAGAGGTCAGGACCGTGGCCGAGGCGCTGGCCGGCCGTCTCGCGAGGTCGGCGGGCGGCGCTCTGTTTCCGATGCCCATCACGCCGCCCTCGCTGGCGCGCGGCGCGGAGCTCTACCGGCAGCACTGCGCCTCCTGTCACGGCGACACCGGGCGGGGCGACGGGCCCGGGGGACGCGGCCTCTCCCCACCGCCCGCCGATCTCGCCGACCGCCATGTGATGGGCGACGTGTCGCGCCTCGATCTCTACCGGCAGCTGCTGCTCGGCGTTGCCGGGACGGCGATGCCCTCGTTCGAGCATACGCTGTCGGACGAGGACCGCTGGGCTGTCGCCGCGTATGCCGTGACGCTGCAGTACGGCGGGTCTGCCGCCGCGGCGGTGTTCGCAGCCGTGCGCCGGCAGCTCGATTCGGCGGTCGCGCTGCGCTCGGACAAACTCGCCTTCGACGCCTACCTCTCGTTCGAAGAGATCGAAACCGACGTCCGGGCCCGGAACGCCTCGCTCGCGGGGCGGCTCGAGGGAGAGTTCGCCCGGCTGCGCGTGCGCGCCGCCGCCGGGGCCGCGCCCGAGGAGCTGCGCGCCTTGCAGCGTACCCTGCTCGGCGATCTCGAGAACGCGGAGCGGGTCGCGACCGACCACGCGTCGGGGACGAACCTGTTCGTGCAGTCGCTCCTGCTGCTCGTGCGCGAGGGATTCGAGGCCATTCTCATCATCGCGGCGCTGATGACCTTCCTCACCAGGGCGGGGGAGGAAGCCCGGCGCCGTGAGGTGGCCTGGGGCGCCTGGGCGGCGGTCGGCGCGAGCATCGTCACCGCCGCGTTGTTCGAGATGTTGATCGAGACCACTCCCGGACAGCGCGATGCGCTCGAGGGGGTGACCATGCTCGTCGCGGTCGCCGTGCTCTTCTACGTGAGCTACTGGCTGCTCTCCAAGATCGAGGCGGACAAGTGGAACGCGTTCCTGAAGGGCAAGATGCGGCAGGCGCTCTCGTCGGGGTCGGCGCTGGCGCTTGCCTCGGTCGCCTTCCTGGCGGTGTACCGCGAGGGCGTAGAGACGATCCTGTTCTACAAGGCGCTGCTGGTCTCGGGCGGGTCGGGGGAAGCCGGGGCGGTGCTCGGCGGCGTGGCGCTGGGCGCGGCGGCGCTGGTGGTCCTCTACGTCCTCATCATGCGGCTCGGCGTCCGCATTCCGATGAAGCCCTTCTTCGCCGTCACCGGCGCGCTGCTCTACTACATGGCCTTCGTGTTTGCGGGGAAGGGCATCGCCGAGCTGCAGGAGGGGCGGATCGTGGCGACGACGGTGATCCCGGCGCTCGAGTGGCTGCGCGTGCCCTTCCTGGGGATCTATCCGACCGTGCAGTCCCTCGCGCTGCAGGGGCTGCTCGCGCTGCTGCTGGTGGTCGCTCTGGTGGCGAAAATACGGCCGTCAGCGGTCAGCCATCAGCCGTCGGCTTGACCCGCAGGGGCCGCCTGTTTCTTCGTCAATGCCGCCGGCTGACCGCTGACTGCTGACGCCGCCTTCAGTCTGGAGATCACGATCATGCCCACGGCGATCATCCCCACACTCGCCGCCTGCGCAATCGTGAACCCGTGCAGCACGCGGTCGTCCTTGGCGCGCAGGAACTCGATGAGCAGGCGCTCGAGGCCGGCGATCACGAGGTAGCAGCCGAACAGCCATCCCGTGGCGTGCGGATGGTCCCGGTGCTTCCACAACCACGCCGTCGCGAGCAGCATCAGCGCCGTCTCGTACACCTGCGTGGGATGCACCGCCACGACATCCAGCGGATACGATCCCGGCGGGAACGGCACGTGAAACTGCTGGAGGTTGCCGACGGTGGTGGGGGGCAGGCCGACGGGGAATTTCACCGCCCAGGGCAGCGACGAGGGCACGCCGTAATCGTCGCCGACGAGAAAGCATCCCACCCGGCCGATGGCGTAGCCCAGCGTCAGCGCCGGGGCCACGAGATCGGCCGTGAACGCGATCGGCACACGCTTGCGCCAGCTGTTGAACACGACCCCCAGCACGCCGCCCAGGAAGCCTCCGTACCACACGAACCCCCCGCGGCTGAACGGCGATTCCCCGGTGAGGGCGACGTACCACAGCTTGGCCCCGACGAGCCCGCCCAGCACCGCGCCGATCACCACGTCCGCCGCGAACTCCTCGTCCAGCTGGCGGCGCCGCAGCTCGAGCTGCATCGCCCAGCCGGCGAGGATGAACGCCAGCATCATCATCAGACCGAAGCCGGTGATCGAGAAGCGGCCGACGTGCAACACGAGCGGGTAGACGTTCATGACACCCGAGGGGAGGAGGGACGAGGGACGGGAGACGGGTACTCGAGCCCCGGGATCGGGAGATCCGCGCGGGCGTCGAGGGTCCAGTCGCTGCGCTCACCGCGCGACAGCCGCCACCACCCGGCGCGCGCGATCATCGCGGCGTTGTCGGCGTTGAGCCGCGGGCTCGCGACGGCGATGCGCGCCGACCCCGCCAGCCGCTGGGCGGCGAGCGCGGACAGGGCGCGGCTGCAGGCGACGCCACCGCCCAGCACGGCGGTCCGGTAGCGCGTCGCGGCGACGGCGCGGGCGAGCTTCGTGACCAGCACGTCGAGGACCGCGTCCTGAAACCCGCGTGCGAGGTCGGCGCGATCGCGCGCCAGGTCCGTGCTGTTCCGCACCGCGAGGCGCACCGCCGTCTTCAGTCCCGAAAACGAGAACTCGAAGCCGTCGTCCCGCATCGGCCGGGGAAACACGAAACGCGATGGATCGCCGCTCGCCGCCAGCTTCTCGATGGCCGGACCGCCGGGGTAGCCCAGCTCGAGCAGGGTCGCGACCTTGTCGAACGCTTCGCCCGCGGCGTCGTCGCGCGTGGCGCCGAGCAGCCGGTAGCGGCCCCAGGCGGGGACGTCGAGCAGCAGGGTATGGCCGCCCGAGACGAGCAGCGCCACGAACGGCGGCTCGAGCGCGGGATCCTCGATGGCGGGGGCGAACAGGTGCCCCTCGAGATGATTCACGCCGATCAGCGCGCGGTCGCCGGCATACGCGAGGGCCTTGGCATACACCACGCCGGTCAGCAGCGCGCCGACGAGCCCCGGGCCGGCCGTCACCGCGACGGCGTCCACGGCGCTCCAGGACACGCCCGCTTCGGCCCGGGCGCGCTCCACGACCGCGGGGAGCGCGGCGAGGTGGGCGCGGCTCGCCAGCTCGGGCACGACGCCGCCGAACACCTGGTGCACGTCCTGCGACAGGATCACGAGACTCGCGAGCTCGGGGGGCTTCCCGCCGGTGCCGCCCACGAGGACGGCGGCCGAGGTCTCGTCGCACGAAGTCTCCACGCCCAGCACGACGTCAGCCACGGCGGCTCCGGCGCCGCAGCACCATCGCGGAATCCGGGACGACGCGGGCGGTGACGCCGCGGGGGGCGAGCACCGTGAGTCCGACGGTCGCACTATCCTCGACGGGTCCGGTCAGGTGCACGATGATCTTGAGGCTGTCGGCGGTGAGGGTCCGCACCACGGCTTCGGGCCCCCGCACGACCACGGCGGCGCGCGCCGGTCGCAGCTCGTATCCGGTGAGTGGCCCGGCGCCGCTTTCCACCGGCAGGAAGTTGAAGACGCGCTCGAACACGGTCGTGGTGGATCCGCTGACGCGGACCTCGTGCGGCGTGATGCGCACGACGCCGAGCGGCGCCGTGTCGAGCTGGACGACGCGCGTGAAGGGGCCGCTCACCTTGTCGAACGCCGTGGGGAGGGTGGCCACCGATTCGATCAGCGACAACAGGCGCTCGGGGCCGACGAGCCGGGCGAGGCTGGGCGTGATCTGCAGTCCGCCCTCGAACGCCTGACCGGACTCGGGGACGACGGTGAACCGCGGCACGATCGGGACCTCTTTGCTCGACACGGAATCGAGCTGGATGGTCACGACGGCCGGGCGAATCTCGGAAACCTGCACGTCCGCCCCCTTGGGCAGCTCGACGCTCCCGGGGGGAATGGAGCTGGTCCAGGAGGCGGTGCTGAGCGTGTCCGGCACCTGCAGGGGAACGACCTGGCGAAACAACCGCAGCCGCAGCAGCTCGGTGATCTTGCCGCGCAGCACCACGGTCAGCTGCTTCGGCGCGTCGAGCAGCGTGCGCCCGGGGGGCACGCGCACGTCGAGCTTCATCGGCAGCTCCTGGGTCACCTGCTCCTGCGCCGCGACGAACACGTACAGCATCAGGGACAGGAACAGGGCCGCCAGCTTCAGTCCCCAGTTGCGGAACAGGCCGCGGCGCACATCAGTGCTCATCGAGCAGCCGCCGCAGCAGCACGTCGTTGACGGGGGCGTCCCACTGCGAGGCGCCGATCACTTTCTTCACGATGACGCCGTGGCGGTCGATGACGAAGCTCTCGGGTACGCCGGTGGTCTGATAGGCCTGCTGGATCTTGCCCGACCGGTCGTGCAGGATATCGAAGCTCAACCCCAGCTGCCGGGCGAAGGCGCTCACCGCGCTCGAGTCGTCCGTATCGACGCTCACCGCCAGGATGCGGAAGTCGGTCCCGTTGAAGCGGCTCCACAGCCGCTCCATGGCGGGCATCTCGACGCGGCACGGCTGGCACCACGTGGCCCAGATGTTGAGCAGCAGGACCTTCCCGCGGTAGTCGGCCAGCCGCGCGGGGCGGCCGGTGTGGAGGTCGACGGCGTTGAACTCCGGGGCGGTCGAGCCGATGCTGACGAGCGCGATCTGGGGAAGAATGCGGATCACCAGCGCGGCCACGAACACGGCCGCCATCGCGAGCCCGGCGAGCAGGGTGAGGTGGCGCCGGTTCACGCCGGCTCCGCCAGCAATCGGCGAATCAGGATCTCGTTCACGGGATCGTCCCAGTCCATCGCCCCGATCGCCTTCTTCACGATCACGCCGTCACGGTTGATCACGAAGGTCTCAGGGACGCCGGTGGTCTGGTACAGCCGCTGCGTGATCCCCGGGCGGTCGTGCCACACGTCGAAGGTGAGGCCCAGCTCCCGGACGAACGCGTCCACCGCGGTCGAATCGACGACGTCGACACTCACCGCGAGGACGTGAAAGTCGGTGCCGGCGAGCCGGCGGGACAGGCGCTCGATCGCCGGCATTTCGGTGCGGCACGGGATGCAGTAGGTCGCCCAGATGTTGAGCAGCACGACCTTGCCGCGATAGTCGGCCAGTCGGGCCGGGCGCCCCGTGCGGAGGTCGATCGCCTGAAATGCCGGAGCGCGCGAGCCGACGCCGACGAGCGAGATCTGCGGCAACAGACGCACAACCAGGATCGCGGCGAGCACCGCCGCCGCTGCGAGGCTCGCGAGCAACGTGGCACGCCGGCTCATCAGACCTCCACCGTGCAGCGCCGCCGCAGCTCACGCACTTCGCGCGCCGGGTCGGGGCCGGAGAAGATGGCGTTGCCGGCGACGAACGTATCGGCGCCCGCCTCGTGGGCCGCGGCGATGGTTTCGGGACCGATGCCGCCGTCCACCTCGAGAAATACGGGCGTCCCGCCCCGGCGGGCCCGCAGCAGGGCGCGCGCGCGCCGGATCTTGTCCGTGGACGCCGGGAGATACCGCTGTCCCCCGAACCCCGGATTGACCGTCATGATGAGCAGCAGGTCCAGGTCCGACACCACGTCCTCCACCAGGGCCAGCGGCGACGCGGGATTGAGCGCCAGCCCGGCGAGCATGCCGCGCTGGCGGATC
>DATGDE010000343.1:0-3701 GCA_035311125.1 Gemmatimonadales bacterium | reverse complement strand
GGTGCCAGCGGTGCACCCGTCCACCCGGGCGAACGCGACGAAGGCGATGCACGGGGAGGCGTTTGCGCACGCGGCATACCTGGCCTACGCGCAGCAGGCGAGGCGCACCGGGGCGGCGAGGGCGGAGCGGGCGTTCCGCCGGGCGGGCGAGCAGGAGCTGGCCGACCACTTCACCGCCCAGGCCGCGCTCATCGGCTTCGTGGGGGACAACGCGGCGAACCTGCGGGACGCGATCGCCGGCGAGGGGTACGAGGCCACGACCATGTATCCGTCGTTTGCGCGGCAGGCGAGACGGGACCGGTGTCTCGCGGCCGCGAACCTGTTCAGTGAGATCGCCCGGGACGAGGCGCGCCACCGCGACGAGTATGCGATGGCGCTAAGGGCGGTGACCAACCCACGGTCCAGGACGGCTATCCCTACCGGGGAGCGGGTGCCCGTCGTGCCGGTGCCGGCCGGGACGCCGAGGTGCGGCGGCAAGACCCTGGCCAACCTGGGCACGACGATGCGCGGCGAGGCGTTCGCCAACGCGAAGTACACGCTCTACGCCAATAGGGCGCGGGCGACCGGGCAGCCGCGCGTCGCCACGCTGTTCGAGAACGCGGCGCACCAGGAGCTCAACGAACACTTCGCCGCGGAGGCCGCGCTGGCCGGGCTGGTCCGGGACAACGCGACGAACCTGCGGACCGCGATGGCCGGCGAGCGGGCCGAGGCGACCAGGACATACCCGGGGTATGCCCGGCAGGCTGCCGCGGTCGGGGACACGGCGGCCGCCCGGTTGTTCCGGGCGATCGCGCGGGACGAGGCGCGGCACGCCCGGACGTTCACCAGGGCACTGCGCGGCCTGCGCCGGTGATGCGATCATCTGCGTTTGCGCGATTCACAGCGGGACCGGTGAGAAGAAGAGGGTGAGGTCCCGGGGGGCCGGCCATCCGCAAGCCCAGCGTGGAGGCTCGTCAGCTGGCACGACTGACCGGAGCCTTGCCTTGGAGGGACGCGAATCCTGTGCGGGACACCTGGGGGATCGCTCAGAGAGCAACCCCCACTCGTCTCATTAACGAGCGTTGTGAGACAGAGCCACGTGAGGCGAAGAAGGCGTCAGGCCGGCACGAGATCCATCGCGCGTTCCCAGTGCCGGTGCTTGCGGAGGACGGACACGAATGCGCTGACGAAGTCGTCTGAGCCCGCGGGGGTGACGGCGTCCTTGACCGCCTCGATCACCCGGGCGACGGTAGACCCTGCGGAGGGCGCGGTCACCACTCCCTGGTCAACGACGACCGGGTCTCCGTCTCCCGCGAGGCGAACTCGGGGCAGGTCGAGCCCAGCCAGCAGAGCAATCCCGTCGCCGAGCGCGCCCACCGTCTTGCCGTGCTTGAATGCCTCGGCCATGAAGTGTCGGGCGGTTCCCTGCTGGCTCAGCGCCTCGACGGAGGCCTTGCCACCGGGCACGACGACCGCGTCGTACATCACCGACGCCACGGTCGAGAGCGCCTTGTCCACCGCGACCGAACCGCCATCGGATGCCTGCACGGATCTGGCCTGGGGACCGACCACCTCGACAACCACTCCGTGCGCCGCCAGCCCCGCCTTGACCCGCTCCAGGTCGGAGCCTTCGACTCCGTCGCCGACGAGCACCGCCACGCGCCGGGTCGCCACCGAAGGCGCCGGGAAGTCCAGCTGACTGAGATTCGGCGCGGTGCGTCCGGCGTTGGGGCGAGAGGGTGCGGGCGGCGCGATGAGGCCGAGGCGCGCCGCGACCTGGGCCGCAAAGCCGTGGTCCACCTCCGCGAACTGCGCGACCACGTGTTCCCGGATCGCCGGGTGCGCGACCTTCCCGAGCTCGAAGCAGGCGGCCTCGACCAGGTGCTGTTTCTCGACAGGGCTCAAGCTGTTGTAGAACAGCGTCGCCTGGCTGTAGTGATCGGAGAAGCTGGGGCTGCGCGCCCGGATCTTGTGTCCGTCGACGCGCTCGGCGTACGACACGAAGCCGCCTTGCGCGCCAGACGCCAAGTGCGGACACCCGCCGGCGAGGGTGTTCGGCGAGTAGCCGCCCTTGCCCACGTGCACCACGTCCTGGTGCCAGCCGTCGCGGTGGTTGGTGCTCACCGCCGCGATCGGCCGGTTGATCGGGATCTGGGCGAAGTTCGGACCGCCGAGACGCAGCAGCTGGGTGTCCAGGTAGGAGAACAGCCGGCCCTGGAGCAGCGGGTCGTCGCTGAAGTCGATCCCCGGTACGACGTTGGCTGGGCAGAACGCCACCTGCTCGGTCTCGTCGAAGAAGTTGGTGGGGTTGCGGTCGAGCACGAGGCGCCCCACCGTGCGTACCGGAACGAGGTCCTCCGGGATGATCTTCGTCGGGTCGAGGAGGTCGAAGTCAAAATCGTGCTCGCGCTCCTCGGGTACGATTTGCACCCCCAGCTCCCACTCCGGGAAGTCGCCCGCCTCGATGGCCTCCCACAGGTCCCGGCGGTGAAAGTCGGGGTCCTTGCCCGCGAGCTTCTGTGCCTCGTCCCACACCAGCGAATGCACACCGAGTTTGGGAATCCAGTGAAACTTCACGAACTGGCCGCGGCCCTCGGCGTTGACGAACCGGAACGTGTGGATGCCGAAGCCCTGCATCATCCGCAGGCTGCGTGGAATCCCCCGATCCGACAGCACCCACATGATCATGTGCATTGACTCGGGCATCAGAGAGACGAAGTCCCAGAACGTGTCGTGCGCGGTCGAGGCCTGCGGAATCTCGCTGTCCGGCTCGGGCTTCGTCGCGTGGATCAGGTCAGGAAATTTGATGGCATCCTGGATGAAGAAGATGGGGATGTTGTTGCCGACGAGGTCCCAGTTGCCGTGCTTGGTGTAGAACTTGACCGCGAAGCCGCGCACGTCGCGAACCGTGTCGGCGGACCCGCGTGACCCGGCGACCGGCGAGAAGCGGACGAAGACCGGAGTCCGCTCCCGCGGACGCTGAAACAGGTCAGCCACGGTGAGGTCGGCGAGCGACTCGTAGCTTTCGAAGTAGCCGTGCGCGGCCGAGCCTCGCGCGTGCACGACCCGCTCCGGGATGCGCTCGTGGTCGAACCGCGTGATCTTCTCACGAAAGTGGAAATCCTGCAGCAGCGTGGGGCCGCGCCCGCCGATCGTCAGCGAGTTGTCCGTCTCCGGAAGCCGTACCCCCTGGTCGGTCGTGAGAGTCGTCCCCTCCGGGTCGACGCGAAATGCGTCGAGCTGCGACCGCTTTTCGCCGTTGGCGACTCCGCGGCCGCCGGCGCTGGACTCGCTCATCGTGGACTCCCCGTCCTCCGATCGTGGCTCGCCTCGTTTCCTACGATCCGGGTCCTACCCGCGAACGGGGGGTTCGGCAAGACGACGCTCGCGGCCGAGCTTTGCCGGGATCCCGCTATCGCCGAGCGCTATGGCTCCCGGGGGTGGCACCTTGGGAGAGGCGCTACCACTGAGCCGCCGCCCGTCGTGCCCTAGAGGAGCCGTGGCGGGCGTGACGGACGCGGCAGACGAGCTTCGCCGCCACCGCCGAGGGGGTCGTGGCCGTGCGCTCGGCTTTGCAGAGTGATGCGCGGGCGCAGGTGGAGGGCTGACAGGCCGGGTCGTCGCTACAGGAGCGGTGTCTGGCCCGTACCTGGTCCTATCTGATCCTGCCCACGACTGCCCGCCCCGAGGTGCCCGGGCTCTCCTGAGCGACCGTTGGGAAC
>DATGDE010000342.1:0-5479 GCA_035311125.1 Gemmatimonadales bacterium | reverse complement strand
GGCCTGGCCGCCGGCGTGCTCTACCTCAATCTGCGGATCGCGCAGCGGGGCCTGGTCCCCGATCCCATCGTGCTGCAGCTCGGGGAATCGGTTCCGCGGGTGGACGTCACCGCGGCGCTGCGCCGTCTGAGCGCGCCGGTCGCGCTGGTGGCGGGCCTGGTGACGGGGTTCGCCGCCGCCCCGGCGTGGGACCTGGCGCTCCCGCTCATCTACCGGACGCCGTTCGGGATCGCCGACCCGGTCTTCTCCCGCGACATCGGCTTCTACGTGTTCACCCTGCCCGGCCTCTCCGCGGCGATCGGGTTCCTGTTCGGCCTCACTTTCATCTCCCTCGCGCTGCTGGTGCCGATCTACTGGCTGCGGGGCGATCTCGTCCCGGGGTCCCGGCAGCTCCGCGTCGAGCCGACGGCGGGGATCCACCTCGCCATCCTCCTGGCGCTGCTGCTGCTCCTCACCGCCCTGCGGCTCTGGGTGGTGGAGATCCCCAGTCTTCTCTACTCGACCACGGGCCCGCTGGTGGGCGCGAGCTACACCGATCTGCACAGCGGGCTGCCGGCCCTCCGGCTCACCGCGGTGCTGGCCGCGGCGGCCGCCGTCGCCGTCGTGGTGGGTGCGATACGGGGGCGGCTCCCCCGCTACGCGCTCCTGGCTGTCGGGGGCTACCTGGCGACGGCCGTCGTGGCCCGCGGCCTCTGGCCGCAGGTGATGCAGCAGTTCATCGTGGCGCCCACCGAGCTGACCCGGGAAACGCCCTACCTTCAGAATCACATCGTCGCCACGCGCCAGGCGTGGGGACTGGACAGCGTCGAGGCCCGCGAGCTGGGCGACCAGGGCAACCTCACGCTGGCCGATGTCCGGGCCAACGCTCCGACGGTGGAGAACGTGCGGCTCTGGGACCGGGACCCGCTGCTCCAGACCTTCGGCCAGCTCCAGGAGATCCGCACCTACTACGACTTCGTGTCGGTGGACGACGACCGCTACTGGATCGACGGGAAGTACCGCCAGGTCCTCCTCTCGCCGCGCGAGCTGAACGCGGCCTCGCTGCCGACCCGCACCTTCATCAACGAGCACCTGACCTTCACGCACGGGATGGGTCTCACCGTGGGCCCGGTGAACCAGGTGACCAGCGAGGGCCTGCCCGTCCTGTTCGTGAAGGACCTGCCGCCCGTATCGACGGTGTCGCTCGCAGTCGGCCGGCCCCAGATCTATTATGGCGAGCTGGCCAACGACTACGTGTTCGTGGGCACCCGCCAGCGCGAGTTCGATCACCCGGCGGGCGAGGCGAACGTCTACGCCGCCTACCAGGGCACCGGCGGCGTCCGGGTGGGGAACCTCTTCCGCCGTCTGGCGCTCGCCGCCCGATTCGGCTCGTCCAACATCCTGTTCTCCCAGGACATCACGAACGACAGCCGGGTGCTCTACTATCGCAACATCGTGGCCCGGGCGAAGAACGCGCTGCCGTTTCTCCAGTTCGACCGCGACCCCTACATGGTCGTCGCGGCGGACGGGACGCTCAAGTGGATCCTCGACGCCTACACCACGTCGGACCGCTATCCCTACGCCGAGCCTGTCGCCGACGGCACGACCTACATGCGGAACAGCGTCAAGCTCGTCATCGACGCCTACAACGGGTCGCTTCGCGCCTACCTCAGTGCGCCGGCCGACCCGGTGATCCGGACCTGGGCCCGCATCTTCCCGGGAATCTTCCTGCCCTTGGACAGCATGCCGGCCGACCTGCGGGCGCACCTGCGCTATCCCGACGACCTCTACCGGCGCCAGGCCCGCCTCTACGCCACCTACCACATGGACGCGCCGGTGGACTTCTACCACCGGGAGGACCAGTGGCAGATCCCGGTCGAATCCGAGGCCGAGGGCGCCGTGCCCTTCATGCGGCACATCGTCATGCGGCTGCCGGACGAGAAGAAGGCCGAGTTCATCTACATGGTCCCGTTCACCCCGCGGGGGAAAGACAACCTGGCCGCGTGGATGGTGGCGCGGAACGACGGCGACGCCTACGGCAAGCTCCGGGTGTACCGGCTCTCGCGGCAAAGCCTCGTGTTCGGCCCGCAGCAGATCGAGAACCGGATCAACCAGGACACCGAGATCTCGCGTCAGGTATCCCTGTGGGACCAGCGGGGCTCCAAGGTGATCCGGGGGGATTTGCTGGTGATTCCGATCGAGAAATCGCTGCTCTATGTCCAGCCGCTCTACCTGGAGGCGGAAGGCGGGCGGATCCCGGAGCTGAAGCGCGTGGTGGTTGCCTATCAGAACCAGGTCGTCATGCAGGAGACCCTCGACGGCGCGTTGACCGAGCTCTTCGGCGGCTCCGCCGAGCCGGCCGGGCAGCCCGCTGGCCGGCCCGTCGCGGCGGAGGTCGTGGCTGGGGGGACGCGGACCGACTCGGGGTTCCATGCCTTGGCGGCCGAGGCCCGGCGCCGATACCAGGCCGCGCTGCAGGCACTCCGGCAGGACGACTGGGCTCGCTACGGCGACGAAATGCGGCAGCTGGGCGCACTGCTCGACCAGCTCGCGCCCGGGGGGGCCGGACCGCAACGGTAGGTGGCCCGATGCCCGGGCGCTACTCGACCCAGTCGGCGATGAAGATGTTCGTCTCCCCCCGCTCGCCTCCGTGCCGGTTGGAGGCGAACACCAGCCGCCGCCCGTCCGGGCTGAACATCGGGAAGGCGTCGAACTCCGGGCTCGTCGTCACCCGCTCCAGCCCGCTCCCGTCCACGCCCACGAGGTAGAGATCGAAGTTGCGGCTCTTCGGATCGGGATAGTTCGACGCGAAGATGATCCGCCGCCCGTCGGGATGAAAGAACGGCGCGAAGCTCGCGGCGCCCAGCTGGGTCACTTGGCGCGCGTGGCTCCCGTCGGCGTCGGCCACCCAGAGCTCGAGCCGGGTGGGCCGCACCAGCCGCTGGGCCAGGAGGCGCCGGTATTCGGCCGAATCGGCCGCGGTCTCGGGATACATCGCCCGCCACACCAGCAGGCGGCCGTCCGGCGAGAAGAATGCCCCGCCGTCGTAACCGACGCGGTGGGTCACCCGGCGGACATCCGAGCCGTCCACGTTCATGGTGTAGAGCTCGATGTCCCCGTCGCGCGTGCTGGTGAAGACGATCCGCTTCCCGTCGGGTGACACGGTGGCCTCGGCATTGTAGCCGCCGGCGTGCGTGAGTTGCCGGAGACCGCTCCCGTCCGGCCGCGCGGTGTAGATCTCCAGGTTGTTGAGCGGCCAGACGTAGCCGTGCGAACGGTCGGGCGCCGGCGGGCACGCCGGCGAGTCCTCGAACGTGGAGCTGTAGAGGATGCGCCGCCCGCCGTCGTAGAAGTACCCGCAGGTGGTTCGCCCGAGCCCGTTCGATACCCGCCGGAGCCCGCTGCCGTCCACGTTCATCACGTACTCCTGGTCGCAGCCGCTGCTCACGCTGTCCTTCCGCTGGAAGATCAGTCGCTTGCCGTCGGGCGAGAAATAGGCCTCCGCGTTATCCCCGCCGAAGGTGAGCTGCCGGATGTTGCGCAGGTGGCGCTCGCCGGGCTCGGGCTCGACGTAGACGCGGGACGCGCCGGTCCGGGCCGCCGCGCATCCGAGGGCGGCGCCGGCGGCGAGCGCGGCACTCAGCCGCGGGACGGAAAGAAACATTGTTCGGAGCTTCATAAGGTCTTCATGGAGATGACGCGACACTATCGCTTAATGTCCGCGCCGATCGTAACCATCAGCCTTCACCAACTCGGGAATGAACATTATGGGTACCGCCACCAGGCAGGCTGAAGGCGCCACGCTTCCCAAGCTGGCCGCCGGTTTCAAGCCATCCGTACCAATCCGGGCCCTGTATGACAACTGGATCGCGGGCGAATACGTCGCCCCGGCCCGGGGGCAATACTTCACCAACCCGACCCCGATCACGGGCCAGCCCCTGTGTGAGGTCGCCCGATCGACGCACGAGGACGTCGACAAGGCTCTGGATGCCGCGCATGCCGCCGCGATCAGTTGGAACGCCACCTCCCCCACCTACCGTGCCAACATCCTCAACCGGATTGCCGACCGCATCGAGGCCAACATCGACACGCTGGCCTTCATCGAGACGATCGACAACGGGAAGCCGATCCGCGAGACCACCCACGCCGACCTCCCGCTCGCGGTGGACCACTTCCGCTATTTCGCGGGATGCATCCGCGCCCAGGAGGGGGGCCTGTCGGAGCTGGACGCGGACACCGTCGCCTACCACTTCCACGAGCCATTGGGCGTGGTCGCGCAGATCATCCCGTGGAACTTTCCGCTGCTCATGGCCACCTGGAAGCTGGCCCCGGCGCTGGCCGCCGGGAACTGCGTGGTGATCAAGCCCGCCGAGCAGACCCCGGTCTCGATCATGGCGCTCATGGAGCTGATCGCCGACATCCTGCCGAGCGGCGTGGTCAACGTGGTGCAGGGCTTCGGGGTCGAGGCCGGCAAGCCGCTGGCGTCCAGCCCGCGCGTGGCGAAGGTCGCCTTCACCGGCGAAACGACGACCGGCCGGCTCATCATGCAGTACGCCTCCGAGAACCTCATCCCGGTCACCCTGGAGCTGGGCGGCAAGTCGCCGAACATCTTCTTCGCAGACGTCATGGAAGCCGACGACGACTTCTTCGACAAGACGCTCGAAGGTTTCGTCATGTTCGCCCTGAACCAGGGCGAGGTCTGCACCTGTCCCTCGCGGGCGCTGGTGCAGGAGTCGATCTACGACAAGTTCATGGAGCGGGCGGTGGCCCGGACCAGGCAGATCGTCGAGGGGAATCCGCTCGACCCCAAGACGATGATCGGCGCCCAGGCCTCCAACGACCAGCTCGAGAAGATCCTGAGCTACATCGACATCGGCAAGAAGGAGGGGGCCAAGGTCCTGACCGGCGGCGCCCGCCGGATCCACGCCGGCGAGCTCAAGGATGGATATTACATCCAGCCCACGATCTTCGAGGGCCACAACCGGATGCGGATCTTCCAAGAGGAGATCTTCGGACCGGTGGTCTCGGTCACGAAGTTCAAGACCATGGACGACGCGCTGACGATCGCCAACGATACGCTGTATGGGCTGGGCTCCGGCGTGTGGAGCCGCGACGCCAATACCTGCTATCGCATGGGCCGCGGCATCAAGGCGGGCCGGGTCTGGACCAACTGCTATCATGCCTATCCCGCGCACGCGGCATTCGGCGGCTACAAGCAGTCGGGCATCGGACGTGAGACCCACAGAATGATGCTCGAGCACTACCAGCAGACCAAGAACCTGCTGGTGAGCTACAGCCCGAAGAAGCTTGGCTTCTTCTAGGAGGTCGGTGGATGACCCTCCCGCTGCAGGGGAGCGTGGCTCGTGTCGCCGCCACCGAGGCGGCCCGGGACGTGCTGCGCCGGCTGGTGGCGCGGCACGGGCCCCTGCTCTTCCACCAGTCGGGCGGGTGCTGTGATGGTAGCGCTCCGATGTGCTACCCCCGCAACGAGTTCCGCATC
>DATGDE010000341.1:0-3445 GCA_035311125.1 Gemmatimonadales bacterium | reverse complement strand
AGGCGGTGTCGTCATCCTCCAGCGCCAGGATCCGCAGGGCCTGGTCCGGGTGCGCGGCCTTGTAGCCGTCCAACTGCTGCTGGCTGAACAGCAGCACGCTGCCCGTCCAGTCGTTGCTGTTCTGATCGAACGCGTACGGCCCTCCCGCATGCTCCCCGGCGCATTGGTAGTCCGTCAGCGAATCGGTGCTCCCGGACTGGCCGAGGACATGGATCTCATATTCGGGGTTGCCTTTCAACCAACCCTCATAATCTCCGTCAAAATGCGACTTGGTCATGAAGAGGCCAGGAGTAGTGATCGTGCCGCCCCCGCCCCCGGAGCAATCGAGGCAGGTCGCACGGTCCGGCGCCGCGGAGAAATCGGTCTCCACCGGGACCACCGCGATCACCGGGGTCGCAGGCGGCGTGTCGGGGTCGAGGACCGACCGCCGGCCGTCCGGCGCGAACGCCACCGGCGCTTCGCGATCGGCGAGGGCCGTCGCCACCAGGACCTGGTCGTCGCCGGTCCACGCGGCGCGGTGCGCCGGCACCGGCAGGTACACCTCGAGGGGAATCGCCGCCCCGGCCTCCTGCTCCACGTCGGCTTCGGTGGTGCCGTTCTCCTCGGCCAGCGCGCGCAGCGCGCGACGATCCGGAGCGGCGAGGAAGCGCTGCAGCTGGATCTTGTGCTCGGGAAACGGCGACGAGTCGAGCTGCGCTTTCACGTACGCGCGGAAGGCGGGGCTGCGCAGCGCCCGCGCGAACCACTGGGCCAGCCGCTCGGGACGTTGTCCGGCCCCTCCAGGCGCCGCCGTGACGGGACCCGACGCGCCGTCGGGGGCGATCGCGGTCGTCGTGGGGCGTTCCGAGCAGGCCGTCGCCGCGGCCAGCACGACACCCACGACGAGCATGTTGCGCCGAGTGGACATCTTGTCGCTCCTTGTTCAGGTGGTCCGGCGCGAGGAGCGCCGGGACCCCAACCTGAGTCGGTCCACCTCCGGATGTGTCGTCCAAATCACGCGTGCGACGCCGGAAATGCGCGACGAGGCTCCCCGGCCCGCCAGGCCTTGTGTAGCTTCCTCGCTCGATGCTCTCCGTTCTGGCCCTCCTCGCCCTCCAGACGCCCGCCGCGGACTCGTTCCCGGCGGCGCCCTATTGGCAGCAACAGGTCGCCTACCGCATCACCGCCGCGCTGGATGAGCCCTCGGGTGTGCTGACGGGACATGTCCGCATCCTGTACGTGAACCGCTCGCCCGACACGCTGTCCGACTTCTTCGTGCACCAGTACCTCAACGCCTTCCGGCCCGGCTCGCGCTGGAGTGCCGTCGATTCGGCCGAGGGACGGGTCCGGTTCCAGCATCTGCGGGATCCCGATTACGCCTTCGAGCGGATCACCGCCGCAACCGTGATGGGCGTCGCAGGCTTGCCGGACTACCCGTTCGCGCCCGACTCGACCCTGGCGCATTGGCGTTTGCCACGGCCGCTCGGCCCGGGTGACTCGCTCGTGGCGGAGATCGACTGGCGGGCACGGCCCTCGACCCTGCCGCGGCGCCAGGGCCGCCAGGGTCGCCGCTTCGACTTCGCCCAGTGGTATCCCAAGGTCGTGGTGTACGACGGCCACGGCTGGGAGGCGCATCCGCTCTATCCGGCCGGGGAGTTCTACGGCGAGTTCGGCACGTTCGACGTGACGCTCGATCTCCCCGAGGATCAGGTGATCGGTGCGACCGGCGTGCCGGTGTGCGGCGACCCCGGCTGGGAGCGGGCGCGCGCGCGGCCGGACGAGCCGGTGGATTACCAGCGCGACTACTATGGCGCCGTACCGAACGACTGTCCGCCCGCCAGCCCGGGCCGCAAGACGGTGCGGTTCCGCGCCGAACAGGTGCACCATTTCGCCTTCTCGCTCAACCCGCGCTACGTGTACGAGCAGGGCCGCTACGGCGGGGTCGTGGTCCGGGTGCTGTACCAGCCCCAGGACACGGCGACCTGGGGCCACGGCATCGCGGTGTCCCGCACGGAGACGGCGCTCGCCTGGCTCGACTCGCTGTACGGGGCATTCGCCTGGCCTCAGATGACCAACGTGCACCGCATCGAAGGCGGCGGCACCGAATTCCCGATGATGGTGATGAACGGGGGCGCGTCGTTGGGGCTCATCCTGCACGAGGTCGGTCACAACTACACCATGGGGATCCTCGCCAACAACGAATGGCGTGAGGGATGGCTGGACGAAGGGTTCACGAGCTTCCAGACGGCGTGGTACACCGAGACGCACGGTGGCGGTGACGAATACCCCGACCTCGAAGCGGGCATCCTGTTCGACGATCTGGACCGCTGGAGCGAGCCGGTGTCGCTGGTGAGCGAGCGCTACCGCGACTTCTTCATCTACAACGAGATGATCTACAACAAGGCGCAGCTCTTCTACGAGCAGCTGCGCTACGTGGTGGGCGACGACGTGATGCGCCGCATCCTGCGCACCTGGTACGCCCGCTGGCGGCTGAAGCACGTGGACGAGGACAAGTTCCGCGCGGTGTGCGAGGAGGTCTCGGGGCAGGACCTGGGGTGGCTGTTCGGGCAATGGCTGCACGGCACGCCGCTGATCGACTACCGGCTGGATCGCGTCGAGCGCCGCCGCCTCCCCGACGGGAAGTGGCGCATCACGGCGACGATCCGGCGGCTGGGGGACGGCTGGATGCCGGTCGAGATCGGCGACGAGCACCGCGTCTACGCGCGGGCCACGGGGCAGCCGGAGGTGGAGCGCGTCGAGTTCATCGCCGACGCAAAGCCGGGCCGGCTGATGCTCGACCCGCGGGCGCGCGCGCACGACTGGAACATGCTGAACAACGCGGAGCCGCGCGGCCTGTTCCGCGACCGGGCGCTGCGACAGTACCGGGTCGACGACCCGTTGCACCAACCCGCGCGCCGCGATCGCCTCGCGGTGGGGCTCGTCCCCGTCGGTTGGTACAACGACGCGGACGGCGTGAGCCTCGGGATCCGGAGCCGGGCCAACTACCTCGGGCGCTACGAACGGCATCTGTTCCTGGCCACGACCGGCACGCGCAGCGACGCGACGCAGCGCACGGCCTTCTACGGACGCGTGAACGATCCCGTTGCCCACCTGATGCCACGCACCGAATCGAGCGTCTCGGGGTGGTGGGCGGAGGGCCGGGCCGGCGTGGCGTTTACGGTGGACCGCTCACTGCGCCAGCGCTGGGTAGACCGGGCCGATCCACACGGGGGGTTTGACGCCATCTGGATGGCGACTACCGATCTCGGCTACCTCGACTCGCGGCTGTGGGACGATGCCGGCACCTTGGAGGCCGGCCCCTGGTTCGCGTCCACCTGGCCTGCCGGCCGGACGATGCTGCATGCCCGGGTGGGCGCTCGAGGCGGGGTGGTATACCGCTTTCCCGGCCAGGGGATCGCCTCGGTCGACCGTTACGACGTGGAAGGTTTCCTGCGGGGCACCGCCG
>DATGDE010000340.1:0-8835 GCA_035311125.1 Gemmatimonadales bacterium | reverse complement strand
TTGATGAAGACCACACGCAAACCCTTCGTTGCCCCGACCATCAAGGAGCAGGCGTCGCTGGCCAAAGTGACCCTGGTCTCCGGCGGTGGCGGCGGCGGGCCGACCGCCAAGGTGCGCAACAACACGAAGACGAATAACGGTCACAATAACGGTCATCACTCCTAGCCCGTCTACCTGACGGTCCAGCGCGCGCCAGGTCGCAATCCAGCGGCCTGGCGCGCATCGCGTCTCTGACCCTTTCTTTACCCGCATGACCGATTCCTCGGGGATCACGGTGCAGTGCCCGGATCCTGTCGTCCGCGTGGCCCTCGAGGCGTGGCTGGCCGGCCTGCGGCTCGCCGTGCCGGCCAGCCTCTTCCTGAACGTGGACGTCTCGGAGCGGGAGCCTGAGCCGCTCGGCGACACCGTCTTCGAGCAACCGGAGCTGCGCTTCGGACCAGGGCCGGAGGGGCGAGGGCTGCGGGTCGTCTGGGACCATGCCCCTGCGATCGCCGATCTTCCGGCCGGCGCGACCACCGCGTCCGTCCGGCTGTCGCCCGAAGCCGTGGCCGGGCTCGATCGCTGTACGCGAACGTTCCTGTTCACCGTCGTCGTCCTGTTGTTGCGCCGGGTCGGGTGGTATCACCTCCACGCGGCGACAGCCATCGACCCGGGCGGGCGCGGGTGGCTCGTGACCGGAAACGCGAACGCGGGCAAGTCGACGACAGCCGCGTTGCTCGCGGCATCCGGCTGGAAGGTGGGAACCGACGATGCCGCGTTTCTCGAGCGCCGCTCGGAGCGCATTCTCGTCCATGCCACTCACGCGCCGATCGCATTGCGCGAGGGCGGGCGGCGCCTGCTGGCGAGCGCCGGTGGCATCATGCTCCCGGACCGGGGAAAGTACGGGTTCTGGCCCGAGGACCTGGGCGGAATCTGGACCCCCCTCGTGTCGCCGGACATCGTTATTTTCCCGACCGTCGGCAGGACGCGGACGACGGCTCAGCCGATCCCCGGCGCCGCTGCGCTCGCCGAGCTGGTGCGCTGGTCGGCGTGGGTGCTGCTCGAGCCGGATCTGGCGCAACGCCACCTGGACGTGTTGAGCCAGCTTGCCCGACAGGCGCGTTGTTATCGTGTCACGCTGGGACGCGACCTGTTCGCCCGACCGAACCGTTTGATAGACCTGGTGACATGAGCGAACGCTACCTGCGTCATCCCGACTTGCGCCTGGCCGATGTGGAGGGGGACGGGGTCGTGCTGCACCTCGGCACCCGCCGCTACTTCTCCGTGAGCGAAAGCGGCCTGGCGCTGCTGCAGGCGCTGGAATCGCCGTGCACCGTGCCCGATCTCGTCGAGGTGCTGCTCGAGCGGTATGAGGTGACGCCCCAGCAGGCTGAAGAGAGCGTCCGCCAGTTCCTCGAAACCTGCCGGACCGCCGATCTGCTCGCGCCGGAGGCCGGCGGGTGAGCGAAGGGCTCCCCTTGGGCTGGCGTCTCCGGGCAACTGCGGCGGTGCTGATCGTGCCGCCGCTCTTGTATTTCATGTCCTTTGCACGGCTCGCCGCGTGGCTGGGCGAGAACGCCTCCGCGCAGTTCGAGCACGATCTCGACGATGCGACGCTGGCACGTTGGGTCGATCGGCTGCTTCGCACTCTCCCCGGTCCGTGGCACCGCACCTGCCTGAAGCGGTCGGCGGTGCTCTATCATCTGCTGCGGCGAGCCGGGCGCCCGGTGGAGCTGTGCATCGGCGTGCGTAACAAGGAGACGGCGACCGTGGCGGCGCACGCCTGGCTGGTGCGCGAAGGCGAGCCCTACCTCGAGTCTCGACCGGCGCACGCCGCCCGGCATACGATCATCGCGCGCTTCCCTGAGGCTCGGCCCGCCGCGGCGCATTCGTGACCACTGGCAGATTGTTGTTCGACACGCTCCGGTTTCGCGGCGCGCCGCCACCCGAACGTCTGGCGGCGGCATGGGCCCGCGCCGATACCCGCGGTCTCGCGAGGCTCGTCGCCGTCGAGGAGTGCGCGATCTGGGCCTACCGCCGGCTTCGCCAGGTCGGCGCGCTGGAGCAGCTGGATCGCGGGCTCGCCGAATGGCTGACGACGCAGGCGACTGATGAGACCGCCAGAAACCTCCTGATCGATGCGGAGGCGGACGCGCTCGCCGAGGTCTTCACTCGGCTCGAAATCCCGGCGGTCTTCATGAAGGGCGTCGCTCGTCGGCTCCTGGCGAACCATTATCCCCTGGCCGATGCCCGCACCACCCACGATGTCGACGTCATAGTTCCTGCCGAGCGGGCGTGGGAGGTCTGGCACGAGTTGCGCCGCCTCGGCTACGAGCGCACCAAGCTGACCAAGCCGCCGCGACCCGAGCACCATCACCTCCCCGCACTGTGGTGCGATCGGCGCGTCGGCGTGGAAATTCACACCACTCACGCTCAGGGAATGCCGGCTGACATATCGTGGCGACGCCTGGACACCGGCGCCACGGCCCTCGTGCGTGGCGGGAGACACTTTCGCGTGCCGTCGGCTACCGAGCTGTTCTGGAATGGCACCGCGCACGCGCTCCGCATTCCGGATGTCGCGTTCCTCCTGGGGCGCCTGCTCGACACCGCCGTGATCTGGGCGAGCGGCGCGCCGGTGGACTGGCACGAGATCGTCCGCCGGCTGGATGCGAAGGAGATCCTCGACACGGCGGCCGCGGCGGCGTGGCTGCGTGCGGCCGCCGACCTCGCCGGGGTGCGCCCGCCGCCGGAGCTGGACGGGCGACTCGGGACCTGTGACCTCCCGCTGGTGCTCGAGCTGCGGCTCGCCGTCCTGCGGCGGATTCCCGTGCCGCCCGCGTGGAACAAGCTGCTGATCTGGTGGAGCAGCGAGCGCGGCCGCCGGGCCTCCTGACCTAGCGCCCGGCGCTCCGGCCGTCCGGGGCGACGCGCCACTCGTGGGCGATCCGGACCAGTCCCACGCCTTCCTTCTCCGGCAGCGCGACGCGGAAACGTGCGGCGCGTTTCCAGACTACGACCGGTTCCACGGCGAGGCGGTGTTCGTAGATCAGCACGTGCAACGCGTAGGAGCCGCGCGCCAGGGTCAAGGGGCGGTACTGCACCTCCAGCGTCACGCGTTCTCCGGCGTGCGCCGTGATCTCGATTCCCTGGCGGTTGCACCGCGTGCCGTGCAAGACGTGCCATTCGCGGGCGATCTGCACCCCCACGGAGGCGCCGGCGATGTCGCGACGGGCGCGCAGATGGAGGCGAACGGTGAGGCCGGTGTCGTCGCGGAACAGCGGCTCGGCGGTTCCTTCGCCGCCCAGCACCTCCACCGCCTCGATGTCGAGAGGGGAGCGGGTCGGCTCGCCCTCCCGCTCGTCGGCGTCGCTCCCCTCCTCGGCTTCGATGACCCGCTCGTAGGCGGCGAACGCCTCCTCCGGTCGCCCCAGGGCGACGACGCGTCCGTGATCCAGCAGCAGCGCCGTATCACAGAGCTGCTCGACCAGGTATCGCTCGTGCGAGACGAGCACCATGGTCGTGCCGGCGGCCTTGAAGGCGAGCATCCGCCCGAGGCAGCGGTCGCGGAAGGCGGTATCGCCCACCGCGAAGGCCTCGTCGATGAGCAGGATCTCGGGCTCGAGGTGCGAGGCGATGGCGAATCCCAGCCGCAGCGCCATGCCCGCCGAATAGAACTTGATCGGCACGTCGATGAACCGCTCCAGCTCGGCGAAGGCGAAGATCGCATCGAGCTTGGCCTTCAGCTCGCTGCGCGACAGGCCGAGCAGCGCCCCCTCGAGGAACACGTTCTCGCGTCCAGTAAGATCGCCGTGGAAGGATCCGCCGAGGAAGCTCAGCAGCGACAACCGTCCCGCGACCTGAATGGAACCCCGGGTCGGCTTCATCATCCCCGCGATCAGCTTCAACATCGTCGACTTGCCCGACCCGTTGGGGCCGACGAGGGCGAAGGTGGAGCTGGGCTTGACCTCGAACGACACGTCTTCCAGCGCCCACATCGTCTTCGGGCGCGGGGGCCGTGCGGTGTTTCGCTGCGGGAGCATGTTCGACAACAGCTCCTTCAGCGACCGGCTGCGCAACCGGTAGCGCTTCCAAACCCCCGAGACGGCGATGGCCACGAGCTACACCGATTCGGCGAAGTACGGCTCGGTCACGCGGAACACCCACGCGCCGGCCGCGAGGAGAACGACCCCCACCACCAGGGGATACCACAGCGAGAGTAGATCGAGCTCGCCGCGACCCAGCAGGGCGGCGCGCGCGAAATTGAACACCGACACGAGCGGGTTGAGGTCGTAGAACGTCTTGAAGCGGGCTGGCACGACGGAGGAGGCATAGGCGACCGGCGTCAGCAGCAGCCAGACGCGCATCCCCATGTCCACGAGGTGTCCTACATCGCGATAGAACACGTTGAGCGCGGCGCCAAGCAGCGAAAGGCCTGTCACGATCACCATGAGAATGAGCAGCACCGGCAGCAGCAGCCAGGCCTCGGGCGCCGGCGTCACGTGTTGCACGGCCATCAGCAGGCCCATCATCACCGCTGCCAGAGCGGAGTCGATCATGGCGCCGGCGATGGCCGCGAGCGGCAGCGTTGCTTTGGGAAACGGCGCGTGCGCGACCAACCCTCGTTCACTCTGCACCGCGCGCGCTCCGCGGGAAACGGCCCCGGAGACGAAGCTCCACAGGACCACGCCGGAAAACGCGAAGAGCGGGTAGGGCACGCCGTCGGACGGTGCACGAAGGAACGCACCGAATACCAGCACATACACGCCCAGCTCGACGAGCGGGCGGCCGAACACCCACAACGCCCCGAAGAATGTCTGCTTGTAGCGCGACTTGAGGTCCCGCAGAATGAGCTGGGTCAGCAGATCCCGGAAGCGGGCCAGGGTCGACACGGCAGCTAAGCTAATGCATCTGACGGGCCCCGGACATGCGCGCTGCAACTTTCTGTGGCGTTTCCGCGTCACAATAGGTGACCACGCCGTCGGACGTGGGCGTCTCGGATGAAGGAGGCTGTATGCGTATCATGGCACTGTCACTCGGGGCCATTGGCAGTCTTGGTGTGGTGGCGCTGGGAGGCCGGACAATCGCGGCTGACCGGGCGACCCATCCGCCACGTGCGCCGATCGTGGAATCGGCCGCCACGGCGCCGGCCGCAGCGACGGTCGATCGCGTGTGGTATGGCGGAACACTCGCGCCGATCGTCGTCGTGGCGGACCGCCCCGAGCGATCGCGGGCGCACGCCGCACGTGACTGCCCCGCGGGAGGAAGCTGAGGCCCCACAGAGGGGCATCCCCTCGAAACCGGTGGTAACTTCCCCCCGTATGGTCGGCGGCCGTTGAGCCTCACCCCACGGGGGGTTTTTCTATGGACGCGCGTGAATTCTGGGTTCGGTGGCGCAGCGATATCGTGCGCGGCGCAGTCATCTTCGGAGTGGTGCTGGGTGGTGGATTGCTGGTTCGCTCGCTGGTCCACCGCGGCCGCACGCAGCTCGGTGGTCTGGAGCGTGCGTTCGACACCGACTTCTTCGCCGCCGATCGCCAGCGGGCGGAGCCGTGGACCTACGCGGCTCCCCTCGCATCGCAGCGCACCCTGTGGCTGCGGAACGTCAACGGCTCGATTACGGTCGAGCCGGCGTCCGCGGGTACCGTGGAAATCACGGCGCAGCGCACGTTCCGGCATTCCGCGGCCGACTCGATCCGGATCGTGACTGCCGAGTCGGACAAGGGCCTCACCGTCTGCGCCGTGTGGCCCAGCTCCTCCGGTGAGGGGGCGTGCGGCCCCGATGGGCGCTACACGTCCGAGCCCCAACTGCGGGGCAACGATGTCGCGGTGGTCTTCACCGTCAAGGTCCCCCGGGGGGTCAAGGTGGACGCATCGACGATCAACGGCGATGTGGAGGTGCATGGCGGCACGGCGCCCATCGGTGTGGGCACGGTCAACGGTGACGTCACTATCGAGACCTCTGGTGGGCCGGTGCGTGCGGTGACCGTGAACGGCGATGCGCAGGCGACGATTCGCGGCTTCGCCGAGCCGGGCGACGTGAACATCACCACGGTGCACGGCGATGCGACCCTCGACTTGCCGGACCGGCTCGATGCGGTGCTGGACGGTCACACGGTCACGGGTGACATCTCCAGCGATTATCCGCTGACGATTGCGGGAAAATTCGCCTCTCACCAACTCACGGGTACCCTCGGCAAGGGCGGCCGCCGGATTCACATCACCACCGTGGCCGGTGATGTGCAGGTGCGCAAGGCGAGCGCGCAAGCGGTTCCGCCACCGGCCGTAGCACCGACGGCGCCGACTCCTCCGACGGCACCGCGCCGCAGCGGCCCACGGGTGCGGGTGTCCTGAGCCGCTGAGCCTCCCGTCGTCGCGTCGGGGTCGCCTGTAGCGGCGACCCATGAAGCACCGTATTTTCCGCTGACCCGGTCCGCCGACCCCCAAAAGGCTTCTTTGGCAGAACTGCTCGACACTCTACGCGACGCTCTTGCCGACCGCTACGCCCTGGAGCGGGAGTTGGGGCGTGGCGGTATGGCGACCGTCTTCCTGGCGCAGGACCTGAAGCACCGCCGTAAGGTCGCCATCAAGGTCCTGCACCCCGACATCGCTGCGGCGATCGGACCGGAACGGTTCCTCCGCGAGATCGAGATCGCCGCCTCGCTGCAGCATCCCCACATTCTGCCGCTGTACGACTCGGGCGAGGCGGCCGGCTACCTCTATTACGTCATGCCGTTCGTCGAGGGGGAGTCGCTGCGCGACCGGCTGAACCGCGAGAAGCAGCTGCCGCAGGAAGACGTCATCAAAATCACGTCCGAAGTGGCGAGCGCGCTCGGCTACGCGCACAGCCGCGACATCATCCACCGCGACATCAAGCCCGAGAACATCATGCTGTCGGGCGGCACGGCGGTCGTGGCGGATTTCGGTATCGCGCGGGCCGCGTCGGCGGTGGAGCAGCAACAGCTCACCCAGACGGGGACGGTGATCGGGACGCCGTTGTACATGAGCCCGGAGCAGGGCACCGGGAGCGACATCGACGGGCGCAGCGATCAGTACAGCCTCGCGTGCGTCGTGTACGAGATGCTGGTGGGCGAGCCCCCGTTCACCGGGCCGAACGTGCAGTCGATCATCGCGCGCCATTCGATGGCCGCGGTGTCGCCGCCATCCATCATCCGGGTGTCGATTCCCGAGACCATGGAGCTGGCCCTGCTGCGGGCGCTCGATAAGGTCCCGGCGGACCGCTTCCCGACTGTGATCATGTTCGCCGAGGCGCTCGCGAAGCCCTCGCACGTCTCGGCGGCAGTGCGGCGCCAGACCACGTCGGTGGCATCGGGGGCAGGCCGCCCCTCGGTGACGCTGCAGCTGCCGGTCCCCGAGTGGCGCCGGGTGCTCCTTTGGGGTGTCCCGGTGCTGGTGCTGCTCCTCGCCGGATGGTTCACCCGGGACCGGTGGCTCGGCCATCGCGCGGTAGGGAGCACGGCGTCAGATCAGCCGGACCCCAGCCGGATCGCGGTGCTTTATTTCGACGACCGCAGTCCCGACCGGAGCCTGGGGTATCTGGCGGACGGGCTCACCGAGGCGCTGATCCACGAGCTGAGCGGCGTCTCCGCGTTGCACGTCGTTTCCCGCAATGGTGTCGCTCCGTACCGGCATGCCACGGTCAGCCCGGACAGCGTGCGTCGGGCGCTCAAGGTGGGCACCATCGTGGACGGCACGTTGGCGCAGGAGGGGGACAGCTTGCGGCTCAGCGTTTCGATGGTGGACGCGACTACTGGAAACGAGATCGAGTCGACGGTTCTCAAGGTGCCCCGCAGCAACGCCATGGCGTTGCAGGATTCGCTCCCCGGACAAGTCGCCTTCTTGCTGCGCCGGCACCTGGGCCAGGAAATCCAGCGACAGGCCGCGCGCGCCGAAACGCGCAGCGAGCGCGCGTGGGAGCTGGTGCAGCAGGCGAAGGAATTGTCCTTGAACCTCGATACGCTGCTGGCCGCGGGCGACACGGCGGGCGCCACCCGCGCGCTGGCGCGGTCGGATTCGCTCCTCGCGCAGGCGTCCGCGGCCGACGGCAAGTGGCCTGCGCCGGTGATCGAGCGCGGCTGGCTGGCGTGGCAGGAGCGGCGCATCCAGGGCTTCGACAAGGGGCCGGCGGATCAGTGGACGCGCCAGGGACTGGGCTTCGCCGCGCAGGCGCTGCGTCTCAAGCCCGACGAGCCGGAAGCGCTGCAATTGCGGGGCACGATGCGGTACGTGCGCTGGCTCCTGAATCTCGATCCGGCGCCGCTCACGGCGGATCAGCTGCTGGCCGGGGCCGAGGCGGATCTGCGAGCCGGCGCGGTCGACGCCAATCCCAACCGGGCCAACGCGCTCGGGCTGTTGAGTCATCTGCTGGCGCGCCGGTCGGAGACGGTGGACGCCAAGCTCACCGCGATGCAGGCGTACGAGGTGGATCCCTACCTCGCCGATGCCGAGGGGGTGCTCACGCGGCTTGCCCTCACGTCGATCGACCTCGAGGATGCGGCGGAGGCGAACAAGTGGTGTCAGGAGGGCTACCGGCGTTTTCCGAACAGCCCGGAGTTCACGGAGTGCCAGATCCAGGTGTACGCCCTCAAGGGACAGAAGCCCGACGTGGCAAAATCGTGGCGGCTGCTCGACCAGAACGTGGCGCAGTACCCGCCGTCGGAGCGCGAGTACCGCCGTCGTCGGGGGGCACTGTTCGTGGCCATGGCGCTCGCCAACGCGGGGCTGAAGGACAGCGCGCGCGCGGTGGCGCTGCGCGCCCGGGCGGGGGCCGACGTCGACCCCAGCCGTGACCTGATCTATGTCGAGATCCTGTTGCGCAACATGCTGGGCGACCGCAAC
>DATGDE010000339.1:0-6082 GCA_035311125.1 Gemmatimonadales bacterium | reverse complement strand
GGCCTGGCCGCTCCCCTGGCGGCGCAGAGCGGCGGAGGCCGGGGGAGCGACCGACTTACCGGACACGTTCCCTCCGTCACCCTGCCGGCCCTCGATTCGATCGTCGAAGACGCCGCCCGCGCCGGCCTCCCGACCGAGCCGCTCATCCAGAAGGCTCTGGAGGGTGGCGCCAAGGGCGTCGCGCCCGACCGCCTCGTTGCTGCCGTCGGCGCCTCCGCTGCCCAGCTGCGCAGCGCCAGCGCCCTCCTGCAGTCCACCGGCGAAGCACGGCGGAACGACCCTGCGGAGGTCACTGCCGTCGCAGCCGCCTTGTCGCGCGGGGTCTCGGCCGACGGGGTCGCCCGCCTGACTGAAGTGCTGCCGGGTGAGCCCACCGGCCCGGCACTGCACGCGGTGGCCGACCTGGTCGGGCACGGGTTCGCCGAGGATTCGTCGGTGGACCTGATGATGGCCGCGGTGCAGACCGGCCTGCGGGGGC
Source organism: Gemmatimonadales bacterium (assembly GCA_035311125.1). Classification (GTDB taxonomy): domain Bacteria; phylum Gemmatimonadota; class Gemmatimonadetes; order Gemmatimonadales; family GWC2-71-9; genus DASTHG01. Next base: position 5,604 of record DATGDE010000339.1, on the reverse strand, counting down.
TGCGGTTCCTGGACGTCGCCGCGGCGGCGGTTCAGGACCTGCAACGCGGGCGCAGTCACGCCGCGGCGCTGGCGCACGTGCGTGCCCTGCTGCCCCATGTTCCGGCGCCGCCGCGTCCGGCGCCCGCCGCCGTCTCCCGGGCTCGCCGCGTCCAGCCGAGCCAACGCCCCTGAGACCCGGGTGTGACGGCCCCACCCTCCGTGGGGTCGTACCGTCGAGGCGGTCCATGGTGGGCCACCCGATCCACTCCTGGAGGCATTCAGACATGCGGAAGATGCTCATCACGCTGGCGCTCGTCGCGGCCCCGGTTCTCGCGGCCGCCCAGCAGCCCGCGGCCAAGCCGGCGCAGACGCCGGCGGCGGCGCACGACAGCTCGAAGGTGAAGCCGAAGTCGAAGACGCGTCGCGCGGCCGCGACCAAGAAGCCGGCCCGCACCTCGCGCGACACCACGAAGGCGAAGCCCGCTACTCCCGATTCCACCAAGAAGCCGAACTGACGGCAGGTACCAGGGCCAGGTGTCGGGTGTCGGTTGCCGACACCCGACACCTGACACCCGGCACCTGCTTGTGTAACTCACCGCCGTTTCGTATCATAGCGCAACCTTCCAGGGGGCAGCGCTCGAATGCCTGGGGAACCGTTCCTCAGCTCCGACGAATACGACGACCGTGCCCATCAGCTGTACAATGAAGGACAATACGACGAAGCGATCGAGGCGCTGCGGGAGGGACTGAACCTCTACCCGGCGGCGGTCGAGTTGCACGTGGGTATGGGCTACGCCCGGCTCGCCCGCGACGAATACGTGTGGGCCCGCCGGTCCTTCGAGGAAGCGCTGACCCTGGACCCCGACCACGAGGACGCGCTCGCCGGACTCGGCGAGGTGCTCCTGAAGTTCGGGGAACGGACCGGCGCCGTGTCCTGCTTCGAGCGGATTCTCGGCCTCGGATTCCGCGATGACCACGACCTGATGCTGCAGGTGGGTCGCGCCCTGTTTCGCGAGGGCGTGCTCGACCAGGCCCGCCGCTTCTTCGAAGTCGCCCTGAGCGCGCACGGCGATTCCGCGGAAGCCGCGGCGTGCGTCGGCTACGCCGCCCACCGGTTGGGCGACGAATCGGGAGCCCTTCTCTGGCTGCGGCGCGCGCTCGAGCTCGATCCGTCTCAGGCCGAGGCGCGCATCTACCTCGCCAACCTGCTGTACGATCGCGGCGAGTACGAAGCCGCCCTGTTTCACCTGGAGCGGACGGAGCCCGACGATCACGTCGATACGCTGGCGATCTGGCGGCTGCTCGAGCTCAAGCGCAGCGTCTACAAGCTGCCCGAAGGCGACCCGGAGCTGGTCCCGTGGAACACCCGCCTGAACGAGCTCACCGCGGACGCGACCGCCGACGATCTGCTGCTGGCAGAGATCGAGGCGATCGGGTCGGGCGGCCAGGTGCGCGACCCCCGGCAACTCGAGTTGTTCGGTACGCTGCTCACGGAGCTGCAGGGGATGCGCAAAGGCGCCTCCACGGGTGGCGGCGATATCCACCGGGTGGGAACGCGTGGTGGCCGCATCTACGTCGGCACGTGGGAGGAGATCGTCCGCCAGATGAAGGACGATGCAGCCGAGTGGGCGGCCGGATCGGTGGAGGACTACATGGCGGCGAGCGCCCGTCTGGGGCGGAAGGAGACCGGCGTCATGATTCCCGCGACCGATGCGGAGAGCTTCCTGCGCGGCAGCGCCGAAGCGGGACTGCTGCAGATCCTGCTCTAGGCGCCCCGCTTCAGTTTCACGCCCAGCGCGAGCGGCCCGTCTCCCAGGGCGACGAGGCTCGCCGCGCCTGCCAGCAGCAGCGCCTCGAGCTCGAAGTTGCGGCCGGCGGGAATCTGGACCCGCAGGATCGCCACGATCATCTCCACGACGAAGCAGACGGCCCACGCGCGGGTGAGCACGCCGAGCAGAACGAAGCCGGCGCCCACTGTCTCCACCACGATCAGGACGACCGCCCAGATGTTGGCGAACGGGAAGCCCAGGCCGTGCAGGAAACCGGTGAGCGCCGGGATCCCGCCCTCCACCTTCGTGATGCCGTGCCGCAGGAAGACCCCACCCACGGCCAGGCGCAGCAGCAGGGCGGCATAACTCGAGAAGGCGTTCACGGCCGCGTGTGGTGTGCGGGGGCGGGCTCGTGCTGCCGGAGTCCGTCGGTTCGCACGTCGCGGGGCGCCAGCCGGCGCACGATGACGTCGAGGGCCCGCTGCGGTTGCGCCGCGCCGACCGAGGCGATGTCGGCGTAGCACAGGCCCTCGTCGGGCAGCGCGTGAATGGCGACGTGCCCGCCGTGGCAGGCGAGCACTGCCGAGGTGCCGCGCGGGCTTGCCTGGACGATCGGTGGAGCCGCGGGGTGGAGTCCCGCGGCGTTGGCGGTCGCGAGGGCGAGCGCGCCGAGGTCCTGCGGATCGTAGAGGCGGCTCGGCGCCACGCCGCTCATGTCGACGAACAGGTGCTCGCAGCTCATGGCGTGCAACGACTCGAGGCCGGCACCAGCGGGGCCACGAAGGTGCCGCGGACCGGCAGGGCGCCGAGCGGGTCGGTGTACAGGTCGGTCCGCTGGGCGGTGAAGATGAAGCGTCCGCCGATCGCCAGGCCGTTGGGCACCGGAGCAGTTTTCGTGATCGTGATCTCGCCGCCCTGCCGCGACAGGGCCTGGAGCGGGAAGGTCGTGGCGATGGTGGACCAGCTCCCCCAGTTGCGGGGCGGCTTGCAGAACGGGTCGAGGCTGCCCTTCCCCAGCACTTCGACCGGGGAGATGGAGTCGATGGGGAAGGTGCCGATCCCGGTAGCCGCGGTGCGCACCGTGATCACGACGGCTTCGACCGCGGTGTTGCCCTGCGAGATGAACGCGCGCAGGCGGAAGGTGGCGGTGTCGCCCGCGCGCGGATAGTCGATGGCCTGCACGGCGCTCTTCACGCTCCGCACGACCGTGCCGAACAGCGTGTAGCCGGCCTTGCCGCCGGTGGTGTCGACGAGGCTCACGACCTCCACCGTGCCCGAGTCGGCGGCTGTGTCCGGACCGAGTGCGGCGAACGCGACGAAGGAAAGCGGCCCTCCGGGCGCCTTGGCGCTGTCTTTGCCGGTGCCCGAGTCGATGGCGAACACGGCGTTGGCGGGGGCGCGGAACCAGACGGTGGGCGTGCCGGCCGCCCGGTGCAACACCGCGACGGGCAGGGTGATCGTGTCACCGGGCATCAGATACAGTGTGTCGAGCAGCAGCGTGATCGACACGGGGCGCGACACCACGATCAGCGAGGAAGCGGTGAGGCCGTGCGCGCTGGCGTACAGCACGGCGAGGCCGTTCTTGAGCGCGACCGCGGTCCCGGTCAGGCTGTCTACCTTCAGCACGCCGTCCTGCACGGTGGACCAGCGGACCGTGCCGGGGTCGAGCGGGTTGCCGTTGGCGTCGGTGTAGTGCACCGTGGGCGCCGGCAGCGTATCGCCGACGAAGGCGGAGTCGAGCACCGGCGTCAGGGTGAGGCTGGCCGAGGGGCCGGAATTGCCGCTGCACGCGCTGGCGAGCGGAAACGCCAGGGCGAGAACGCATCTGATGGGCTTCATGGAGTGCGGCGGAGACCGTCTCAGAACATCGACATGGCCAGAAACGACCGCAGGTTGTCGTTCGTGACCCGAAGGCGGGATGACAGCAGCCGCACGACCGACCACAGCACCTTGTAGGCGATGTCGCGGTTGAAGTCGAGCAGCAGCTCGAAGTCCGAGCGGGAGATCGTGATCAGCGTGCAGGCGACGTTGGCGATCGCGTCGGTGGACCGCTCCGAGCGGTCGAAGATCGACATCTCGCCGAAATTCGCGCCGGACTTCAGGACGGCCAGGGCTTCCTCGCCCGAGCCGGGGATGGTCCGGGAGATGCGGACCTCGCCCTCGGCGATGATGAACAGCCGGTTGCCCGGCTCGCCCTCCTTGAAGATGTACTGGCCGGCGGTGAACTTCTGCTCGCGACACACCTCGGAGACGCGGGCCAGCTCACCCTCGTCCAGATCCTGGAAGATCGCGGCCTGCTTCAGCAGATTCAGGTCCACGCGGTGAAGGTATCGGCCCTGTGAAGGTGGCACAAGTGAAACCGCTGCTCGGACCTGCGGACCTGCTGACGCTGCTGCGCTTCCCGTTGGCAGCGGCCTTTCCGTTCGCGCCCCGGCCGCTGGAGCGCCTGGCCATCGTGGCGGTCGCCGCGGCCAGCGACCTGGCCGATGGACTCATCGCGCGATACACCGGCGGATCCCGCTGGGGCCCGTGGCTGGACCCGGTCGCCGACAAGGTGTTCATGGCGAGCGCCTTCATCACGCTGGCGGGGCACGGCGTGCTCCATCCGCTGGAAATCACCGGCGTCCTGTTGCGGGACATCGTCGCGGCGCTCTCGTTCATGGGCACGCTGATCCTGCGGCGTCCGGTCGCGTTGCCGGCCCGGGCGGGAGGCAAGGCCGTCACGGTCTGTCAGGTGCTCACGCTCATCGCCCTGATCGCGGGGTCCCCGCTGACGCGGTCGCTGGCGTGGGCCACCGCGGCGGTCTCGGTGTATGCCATCTGGGATTACGGTCGTGCGGCGACTCGGCGCGGCGCCGGGGACCGGGGACCGGCGGACACGAGGGAGGGGTAGTGGCGGGGAAAAGCGCGGACGTATCGGTGCGCTGGCGCAACCAGCTCGTCTTCGAAGGAAATGGGACGGGTCAGCCGTCCATCGTGGTCGACGGCGACACCCGGGTCGCCACGTCGCCGACGCAGCTGCTCCTGCTCGCCGGCGCGGCCTGTACCGGCACCGACGTCGTGGGGATCCTGGAGAAGATGCGCGTCGTGCTGCGCACCCTCGAGATCGAGGTCGAGGGGACGCGACGGGAGGATCATCCCCGCCGCTTCACCGCGATCCACTTCCGCTTCCGGGTGGAAGGGGACGGCCTGGATGAGGCCAAGATGCGCCGGGCCGTGGACCTGTCGCTCGAGAAATACTGCTCGGTGATGGCGTCGCTCGCGCCCGATATCCGCGTCACCTACGACGTCACCGTTGCGTAGCGCGCTCGCGCCCCTGATCCTGGCGGCGCTGACGCACCCGCTCGCGGGTCAGCAGCTCAGCGCCACAGAGCTCGATGCCGGACCGGTCGCCACCTGGGCGCGCCGGACCTTCACCGGCGCGGCGGTCGGCATCTCCCGCAGGCCCGGCGGGGAAGGCCGGCTCGCGGTGGCGGCGGCGGTGGGCGCGATGGATGGCCACACCGCGCTGCGCCTCGAGGCGACCGCCCAGTTCCTTGTGCTGCCCGGAGCGAAGAGCGGGATCACCCCCTACGGCGGAGTCGGCGTGGCCTACCTCGGGGCGCGTCCCTATCGGGGAGCCGGCGCACTCGTCCTGCTCGTCGGTGTTGAGGAAGCTGCCGGGAAATCGCAGGGGTGGTTCGGGGAGTTGGGGCTGGGCGGCGGCCTCCGCCTGCGCGCGGGATACCGCTGGCGCCGGCTGCCCCCCTGGTGGTCCTGAACGATACGGGCGCCCATTGGGGCGCCCGGGTCACTCGGAACGTTGCGGACCGGTTCAGGTGTTCACGGCGACGGGGGCAGGCCGGGCTACCACC
>DATGDE010000338.1:0-15716 GCA_035311125.1 Gemmatimonadales bacterium | reverse complement strand
GCGGGGAGCGGGGAGCGGTCGAAGTCGGTGCGCACCGTGGATCCGATGGGGACCAACTGCGACCGCTCCCCCCTCCCCCCTCCCCGCTCCCCTGTATTTCAGAACACCTTGACCGTCAAATACCTTCCCGGCCGCTCTCTCAGATCGTCGAGCAGCTTCGTCAAGGCTTCCAGCGTCTTGCGCAGGTCGCCGTAGAGCAACGAGTCGGTCGCCAGCTTGCCGAGGGTGCCCTCGCCGCGGTTGATCTTCGCCAGGAGCTCGTTGAGCGTTCCGGTGGACTGGGCCAGCTGCCCCGTCAGGCGCTGCAGGTTCGCGGTGAGGGTATCGACGCGCAGCCCCGTGGACTTGACGTTGGCCGAGCCGAGCAGCGTGTCGAGCCGCGCCATGACGCGCTCCGCCGCGGCGAGCGCGTTGGTGCTCTGGGCGATGAGCGGCCCCTTGGTCGCTTCAGTCAGCGCCGTCATGCCGCGCTGCGTGGCGATCAGGGTGTTGTGGATGTCGTCGGCCAGCTGCTCCGACACGAGACCCGTGGCGTTGCCGAGCAGCTCGTTGGCCCGCGTGGCCACTCCGGACGCGATGTCGGTCAGCTCCTGGGATTTGGTGCCCCTGATGACGCTGGTGGACGGGAGGAATTCGTCCTTCGCGCCGGGGATGTAGTCCACGAACTTGGCCCCGAAGAAATCGAGCGAGGAGATGGTGGCGGCGGCGTCGGTCCGGGGACGCTCCTCCCCCGACAGCTCGAGCGTGACGGTGACTTTCCCGACCCGCTCGAGGCTCACTTTGGAAACTCGCCCCACCTTGACGCCCGACACGAGCACCGGGTCGCCTTCCTTGAGGCCCGCCACATTGGTGAACACCACCTGGGCGTACACCCCCTTGTGGCGGATCGAGCGCCCGCTGAACCAGAAGAGCCCGACCACGAAGAGCGTGAGGCCGGCCAGCACGAGTGCCCCGACACCGACTTCCTGCTTGTAGGTGAGGTCCATTCAGCTCTTCCCGCCCTGGAGCATGGTCATCTCGAGGTCGCGCTCGAGGAACTGTTGCACCGCCGGGTCGTTGGAGGCGACGATCTCCTCCGCCGTCCCGGCGGCGCGGATCTTGGCCTGCCACAGCAGCGCGATCCGGTCGGCCACCTTGAACGATCCGCGCACGTCGTGCGACACCACCACGCTGGTCACGCCCAGCTCCTGCTGCAGCCGCTCGATCAACCCGTCGATCACGTCGGAGTTCACGGGATCGAGGCCCGAGGTCGGCTCGTCGTACAGCAGATAGGTCGGTTTCCCGGCGATGGCCCGGGCGATCCCGACGCGCTTGCGCATGCCGCCGGACAGCTCCGCCGGCATCTTCTTCGCGACTTCGGGCTGCAGGTTGACGAGCTTCAGGCATTCCTGCACCCGATGATAGGAGAACTTCAGGTCGCGGTAGGACGTCTCATCCGTGATGCCGAGGCGGATGTTCTCGAACACATCCATCGAGTCGAACAGCGCGCCGTTCTGAAACACATAGCCGATGCGGGTGCGCAGCTGCGACAGCTCCTTGCGGCCCAGCTGCGCCACGTTGAGGCCGTCCACGATGACCTCCCCGCTGTCGGGGCGGATCAGCCCGATGATGTGCTTCAGCAACACGCTCTTGCCCACGCCGGAAGGTCCGAGCAGGGCCAGCGTCTCGCCGCGACGCACCTCGAGGGACACGTCGTCCAGCACGACGTTCTCCAAGAAACGCTTCGACACGTGCTTGAGCTCTATCATGGTTCGGTCATTTCCCGAGCAGCACTTGGGCGAGGACGACGTCGAGCAGCAGGATGGTCACCGACGCCGCCACCACGGCCTGGGTCGTGGCGCGCCCCACGCCTTCCGCCCCCTGCTTGGTGTTGAACCCGATGTAGCAGGGGATCACCGTCACCGCGATGGCGAAGCACACCGCCTTGATCCCCGAGTACCACAGGTCGAACGACCGGAAGAAATAGCGCGCCCCGTACGTGAATTCCGCGTTGGTGATGCCGAGTGATTGCTTGGCCGCGAACCAGCCCACGAGGAAGCCGGTGGCGTTGGAGATCATCACCAGTGCCGGGATGACCAGGATCCCCGCGAGGCAGCGCGGCAGCAGCAGGTGCGTCATCGGCGAGCGACCCAGGCTCTCCAGCGCGTCAATCTGCTCGGTGACCCGCATCGTGCCGAGCTCGGCGGCGTAGCGGGCGCCGATGCGGCCGGCGAGGATCAGTCCCGTCATCACCGGCCCGAGCTCCAGGATCACCGTCTCGGCGATCAAACCCCCCGCGATGTACAGCGGGTAGGCGCCGGTGAACTGGTAGCCGGTCTGCAGCGCCGTCACGCCGCCGGCGAACCCGGAAATGAGGATCACGATGAACAGGCTGCCGTAGCCGATCAGGTTCGCCTGCTCCGCGGTGCGCGGCAGGTACGTGCGCCACTCCGGCAGACCGCGGAACATGTCCACGACCAGAAAGAAGAAGCGGCCCGCGTGGCCCGCCGCATGCAGGCTCCAGCGCCCCGCGTAGCGGCGCACGTCGATGGCCCGCTCGAAGGAGGAGAGCCTCACGGCAGGCGCCGTCCCGGTGTGTCGCGACCGTTCTGGTGCAGCACCAGCCCCGTGACCGCCCCCGTCGAGTCGCGCACGAAGCTGATCTGCGCGTCGACCACTTTCAGGAAGAAGCTCGTGTCCGACTCGGCGAAGATCGGGACCTTCGGCTGTCCCGTGGCCTGGATGAACAGCGCCTTTCCCTCCTGCGTGACGACGATGTGGAACGCCGGCACCAGCTCGTACTCCCCCGCGTAACGCCCGAGCACGCTGGAATCCACCGCCACCTCCTTGCGGGGCGGGGGTGGTGGCCGCAGCGGCAACGCCGCGTCCAGCAGATGAAAGGCGATGTCGTCCGCGCCGACGACCGAATTGGTGAGCAGCACCACGCCGACGCCACGCCCCGGATCGAACCCGATGAACGACCGATAACCCCCCGTCCCGCCGTTGTGCCACACGATGGAGCCGGCCCCTCCGGGGCGCGCGAGGATGTGCCACGCGAGACCGATCGTCATGTTGGGGGCGTTGGTGGCGTGGCGGGAGACGTGGGTCTCGTGCAGCACGTGCGCCAGGGGGCCGCGCGTCGAGTCGAGGTTCGCGGCGAGGAACGTGAGCATGTCGCGCATCGTGGAGCGCAGGGCGCCCGCGCCCGCCAGGGTAGTGAGATCCCAGTTCGGCACGACCTGGCCGGTGTCGCCGTGGCCCGGAACGAGGCGCGCGCGCAGCGCGGGCGACAGCGTGATGGCGGTCTCGCTCATCCCCAGGGGCCTGAGCACACGGCGGGTCACGAGCTGCTCGTAGGACATTCCCGTCTTGAGCGCCAGGCCGTACCCCAGGAGGCCCATGCCCAGGTTGGAGTACTCGTAGGTCGCCCCGGGATCGCGTGGCAGCTCGTACCCCGACAGAAAGTCGTACAGCCGCTGCGGCGTGTAGTCGGCGTACGGATTGCTCGAATCCCTGGGGGCGAGGTTCGTGGGCACGCGCGGCAGACCCGACGACTGGGTGGCCAGGTCGAGCAGTGTGATGCGGCGGCCGTTGCGGCTGGGCACCTTCACGGTGGCCGGCAGAAGCTGCGCCACGGGATCGTCGAGGTGCAGCTGTCCGCGCGCCACCATGTCCGCCAGGATGGCCGTCGTGAACACCTTGGTGATCGATCCGATCTCGAACACGCCCTCGGCGGGAGCCCCCAGGCTCACCACTCGGCGGGTCCCGTCGGCATCGAGCAGTCCTACGACGAAGCCGCCACCGTGCTGGCTGGGCAGGCGCTCGGTCAGGATCGCCCGGACGCCCGAATCGGTGGGAAGCGCCTGCGCGGACGCGGCGAGTGGCAACGCGGCAGGCAGGAGGGCGACGAGCAGCAGGCGAGCGATTCTCATGGCGCGTGTATCTTGGGGACCGGGGCCCTCCACGTCCACCCCCTCCCCCGCGGGTACGCGGGGCGCGGTATGCGACGGCCCACGCTGGAGTTGCGCTGCACGATGCCGGTTGGTCACCATGTGGAGGACCGGAACATACCACGTACCACGCACCACGCGCCCCGGCCAAGTCCGGCCTTCGTGCGTCGCTTCCGAACACGCCTGCTGAGCTGGTTTCGGCGCCACGGTCGGGACCTGCCGTGGCGCCGGACACGCGATCCTTACCGGGTGCTGGTGAGCGAGTTCATGCTGCAGCAGACCCAGGTGAGCCGGGTGACGGAGTACTATCCACGGTTCCTCGAGCGGTTCGACAGCATCGAGGCGCTCGCCCGGGCCAGAGGTTCGGCCGTGCGGGAGGCTTGGGCCGGGCTGGGCTACTATGCACGGGCGCGGAATCTGCACGCGCTGGCCCGCCAGGTGTCGGCTATCGGGGGGCAGGTGCCGGAGGACCCCGCGGAGCTGGTCAAGCTGCCGGGCGTGGGGCGATACACCGCGGGGGCGGTGGCGTGCTTCGCTTACGAGAAGCCCGTAGCGGCCGTGGATACCAACGTCGCGCGGGTGGTGCGGCGGGTCTTCTACGGTGACGGGGGACGAGAGCCGACGGACGGGTCACGGCGCCGAGCTACTCGTCCCGCGTCCTCCGTCCCCCATCACGGAGACATCTGGGACATCGCGCAACTGCTCGTGCCGCGAACCGGCAAGTCCGCCTGGGCGTTCAATCAGGCGGTCATGGAGCTCGGCGCGACGGTCTGTGTGGCGCGGAAACCGAAGTGTGGGCAATGTCCGGTCGTACGCGACTGCAAGACGGGAAAGGGGTAGTCCGATGCGAGCGTCTGCCATAATGATTCCCGATCCTCTCGTCGCCGCCGCGGGCGCGACCGCCGCCGAAGTGGCGGCCCTCATGCGCTCCCGCAACGTTTCCTTCGTACCGGTGATCGACAATCCCAAGGACCGCCGCTTCAAGGGCATCGTTTCGGACCGCGACATCGTGGTCGGCTGTGTGGCCATGGGACACGATCCGAAGGAGTGTTCCGCGGAAGACCATATGCGGACCGAGACGGCGGTCGTGATGCCGGACACGGAGCTCGAGGGGTACAGGGTGAAGAAGGAGGTGGATGCGGCGGGACACGATATCAGGGCGACGATTGTGGTGGTGGACCAGAACAGGAAGGTGTTGGGGTTCATTCCGCACCCGGAACAGATAAAGGGGATAGTGATAGACTGACCATCGCAGCGCACCCGCCATCGTTTCTGCGCAGTCCTGAGTGACCCAGGACTGCTGCTTTGCGCCTGAGCCCCTGAGTGCCTGTCTGTCCGTCTGCCAGACTGTAGATTGTCTCTTCGTGACGAAATACTTCACCGTGCAGGAGGCGAACCGCACTCTCCCCCTGGTGCGCCGCATCGTCGCCGACATCATGTCCTTGTACTCCCAGTGGCGCGAGCTCGTGCAGCGCTATGAGCTGGTCGCCGCCCAGTCCCGTCCCGACTGGGGCGAATCGCCCGAGCAGCTCACCCTGCGCGGCGACATCGACGGGATCGCCGCGCGGATCACCGAGCACCAGCGCGAGCTGGCGGCGATCGGCTGCGTCTTCAAGGGCTTCGAGGAGGGTCTGGTGGACTTCTACGGCAAGCTCGACGGGCGCGACATCTTCTGGTGCTGGAAGCAGGGTGAGGAGCGGATCGGCCACTGGCACGAAATCGAGGCGGGCTACGCCGGACGGCGTCCGCTGCCGACGGTCTCAACGGGAGGAATCGACTGATGCACGGCTTCTGGATGCTGGTGCACATGCTGGGGTTCACCTTCTGGATCGGTGGTGGCGTCGCCACCATGACCTCGGGGATCGCAGCGAAGCGCTTCACCCCCGAATCCCGTCTCGCCTCCTACCGTCTCACGAGCGCCGTGTGGCGCGCCCTCGTCGGTCCGGGCATCGTCGCCGTCACGCTCTCGGGATTGGTGCTCAGCATGCCGTTCATGAAGTCGGGACTGACGCCCGGCTGGATGATGCTGATGATGGTGACCGGCATCGTCGGCGCCCTCGTCGGGATCGGCGTCTCGCTCCCCGCCGCGGCGCAGCTGGGCCGGCTCGAGGTGGACGCGCGCGGCGAGGTCCCCGAGCATTTCCACACGCTGCGAGCCAGGCTGGTCTGGGGCAGCTCGATCGCGGGGGCGTTGGCGTTGATAGCGCTGCTGGCGGGGACCTGGATGAGGGGCTAGGCGCCCAGACACCGCTTCGTTTCCCGGTAGCCCGCTTCGATGTAGCGCCGCACATTGTCCACCGCGAACGTGGCCTCGCGCTCGGCGACCGCCCGTACCACGATCAGCCGCGGTCCCAGATCGGGCCACGAAGCGATCGCCTGCTCGACCTGCGCCGCCATCATGATCCGCTCCGACGCTCCATGGGCCCGGACCAGCGCTGGCGGAAAGCGCGACGGTGCCGATGCAGGCTCGGGCTCGTCGAACCCCGCCCCAACGTGCACCGCGACCACCAGTTCGGCCCGGATCCTCCGCGCCGCCTCGAGCGGCAGCACGGCCCGCAGACCGCCGTCGGCATAACGCCGGCGCTCTATCACCGCCGGCGGGTAGTAGAGCGGCAAGGCGCACGATGCATACAGGGCCTCGTGCAATCCCGCCCGGCGCGCACCCTCGCCCGTCCCGAAGAGCACCGCAGCGCCGGAATCGAGATCGGTGGCGGTCACGGTGAGCGGCGTTGCCAGGTCCTCAAACGCCAGCGCCGGCACCAGCTGCTCGATCAACGCCCGCAGCGGAGCAGGCTTGAGCAGGTGATCGGCGAATACTCCCTTCGCGACGGCGACGAAGTCGAGAACCGCGATCTTCTCATGTGACGGCTGCAGCAGCGTGGTGGTCAGCGCCTCGTACGTGACCCCGCTGGCGAGCGCCGCCGCCATCACCGCCCCGAACGACGTGCCCACATAGTGAACCGGCGTGATCCCGGCCTCGGCCATCGCACGCCGGGCGCCGACGTGAGCGACGGACTTGGCACCGCCGCCACCGAATACCGCCACCACCCTCATGCCGACCGCCGCCCGCCCATCCACCGGGGAGAGGCCTTCATTCCCCCTGCCCCTGGTCATATCTGCGATCCATCACTCTACTGGCGCGTCGTTGGGCCGCCCGCTCATAGCGCCGTTTTTCCTCGGGTGTCTGCGGCACGATTGGCGGCACCGGCGTCGGTTGGCCGTTGTCGTCCAGCGCGACGTAGGTGACGTAGCAGGAATTGGTGTGCCGCTTCTCGCCCGTCAGCACGTTCTCCGAGATGAGCTTCACCCCCACTTCCATCGACGTGTGGCCCGCGAAGTTGACCCGGCCGAAGGCCGTCACCAGCTCCCCGACGTGGATCGGCTCCTTGAAGTCCACCTTGTCCACCGACACGGTGACGCACTGATGCCGCGAGTGGCGGATGGCGCACACCGCGGCGACGCGGTCCACCAGCGACAGGATCACCCCGCCGAACACGTTCCCCATGAGGTTGGCGTGGTGCGGCATCATCAGCTCCGCCATCACCGCTTCGGATTCGCTCGGGTGTCGTCCGTCCATCGCTGGCCCACCGGTTTGAGGGAACGCGCGCCGAACCGGGAATAATGGGGGCAGAATCAGCAATGCGGAATGAGCGTGGCGGTCGTATCTTCTGCCTGCGCCGGCCCACGCGCCACTTCGCGATCACGGACCTCGCCCCGATGCCTCCTCATCCTGACGCCATGATCGGCGCGCAGCTCCCGCTGCTCAGCGTGCTGCCCTTCGCCGCGCTGCTCGCGGGGATCGCGGTGATTCCGCTCTTCGCCCCCCGCTGGTGGCATTCGAATCGCAACAAGGCGCTTGTGGCGCTGCTGGTCTCGCTCCCCGTCCTGTGGCAGATGGGAATCCACCTGGGTGAGCCCGGCCGCACGGTGCTGGCCGACAAGCTCGCCGACTACGTCGCGTTCATCGTCGTGATCGGCGCGCTGTTCGCCATTACGGGGGGCATCCACATCCAGGGGTCGTTCTCCGGAACGCCACTCGTGAACACGGCGATGCTGGGCATCGGTGCCGTACTCGCGAACCTGCTGGGCACCACGGGCGCCTCGGTGCTGCTCATCCGGCCGCTGCTCCGCGCCAACCGGCCCCGGCGGCGCACGGCGCATATCGTGGTGTTCTTCATATTCGTGGTGGCGAACTGTGGCGGGTTGCTGACCCCCATCGGCGACCCTCCCCTGCTGCTCGGCTTCCTGCGGGGCGTCCCCTTCGAGTGGACGCTCCGGCTGTGGCCGCAGTGGCTCACCGCGACGCTCGCGCTGCTTGTGGTCTTCAACGTGTGGGACCAGTGGGCGCTCGATCGTGAGGAGCGGGAGCGGACCGGCTCGCAGCTCGAGCAGGTGCTGGCCCACGAGCCGCTGCGGGTGAGCGGCGCGGCGTCCGTTGCCGCCCTGGTGGGCGTGCTCGTGACGATCATCACCGCGGGCCGCGCCGCCGCGGCGGGGCACCCGTGGGCACCGGGCGCCCGGGAGGCAGTTGTCGCCCTCCTCGCCGGGGTCGCCTACCTGGGGTCGCGCGAGCACCGGCAGCGCAACGAGTTCGGCTTCGCGCCGATGATCGAGGTCGCGGTGCTGTTCGCGGGGATCTTCATCACCATGGCCCCGGCACTGGAGCTGCTGAACGCCTGGAGCCAGGGCGCGCGGACCGTGGCGGGGGCCACCTTCGGCATCTCCCGACCGGGGCAGTTCTTCTGGGCGACCGGCGCCCTGTCGAGCGTGCTCGACAACGCCCCCACCTATCTCGTCTTCGCGGCCAGCGCCGCCGGTCTCCACGGCATCGCGGCGCACGGCCCGTTCATCGGCGAGTTGGCGCGGGACCCGGCGCTCGCCCGGCTCCTGGCCGCGATCGCCACGGGGTCCGTGTTCATGGGCGCGAACACCTACATCGGAAACGCGCCCAACTTCATGGTGAAAGCCATCGCCGAGGAGAACGGCGTCAAGATGCCGTCGTTCTTCGGCTACATGGCCTACAGCGGAGGGATCCTGCTGCCGATTTTCGTGGGACTGACGCTGCTGTTCTTCCGGTGAAGCAGACGCCTCAATAGTCCACCGGTCGCAGGTAGAACTCGCCGATCGCCGTCTGCGACAACACCGCGACCGTGGGCAGCCGGCGCTTCCAATGCGTGGACTCGAGCCGCCGGTGCACGAGGTCCACAACCTTCGCGTCGAAGCCGCGCGAGACCAGCTCTTCGGGACCGTACCCACGGATCAGGTAGTAGAGGATCGGATCGGCCTGCTGGTAGGTGAAGCCATAGTCGCGCTCGGTCATCTGCCCGGGCACGAGGTCCGGCGTGGCGGGCTTGGCGAGTATCTCCTCCGGCACACCCACGTGGCGCGCCAGCGCCCACACCTGCGTCTTGAACAGATCGCCCAGCGGGTTCACGGGGGGCGAATCGTCGGCGTGCCAGGTGAAGTAGCCGAGCAGCCGCTCCGACTTGTTGCCGGTGCCGAGCGGCAGGGCCTCGAGCTTCGCCGACAGATCGAACAACACGATCATCCGCTCGCGCGCCATCACATTGCCCGCGCGGGTCGGCGTCGTGTCGTCGACCGCCGAGAGATACCCGTCTACGGCCTTGGTGATGTCCACCGTGACCGACGGTATGCCGAGCTTGTCGATCACGAGCTGCGCATGCGACAGGCTCTCCGGGCTCGACGTGCGATACGGCATGCGCACGCCGATCACGTTCTCCTTGCCGAGCGCTTCGGCGGCGAGGAACGCCGTCAGGGAGGAATCCACACCGCCCGAGACCCCCACGATTCCCTTCTTGAAGCCGCGACGCCGCAGGACCTCGTCTTTCAGGAAGCTGACGAGCCACTTCTTCACCAGCGCACAATCGATCGCGAGAGGGTCGTCCTCGCCCGCGGCGCGGCGGAAGACGTGCAGCGACGGAGACGGAGGACGAGGGGTGGGATGCGGGCGCGATCTCGCGGTCCGCGGGGCGTCGAACTTGACCTTCGGCAGGCTCGTCCCCCGTCCCCCGTCTCTCGACCCCAGTCCTTTGACCAGGATCGGCAGCGCGCTCTGGAGGTCGGCCAGGAGGGGAGCATCCGCCCGCGCGTGGGTGAGCTGCTCCATGTCGAGCTCCGCCACGACCAGTCCTTCCTCGAACAGCGGCCCCCGCACAACCAGATTGCCCATCGGATCGAACACCACGGAGGCACCGGGGAACCCCTTCCCGCCTTCGAACCCGACCAGATTGGCCAGCACGACGTAGAGGCCGTGCTCTTCAGCCAGATTGCGCACGACGCGCTCCCAGCGGACCATGCTGGCGGGAAGACGGGTTCCCTCCTCGTCCACCCCCGTGCCGCGCGCGGGTGAAGCGCTGGGCACCAGGATCACTTGTGCGCCCTCGAGCGCCGCGATCGTGCCGGCCAGCGAGTGCCACGCGTCCTCGCAGATCAGGATCGCCGCCCGTCCGCCCCAGCCGGTCTCGAACGCCCGCACGCCCTCCTGCCCGCGATCCACGAAGCGCTCCTCGTCGAACACGCCGTAGGTGGGGAGGAAGACCTTGCGGTGCACGTGGCGCACTTCCGGGGCCTTCCCTCCGAGCGTGGCGTAGAGGCAGGAATTGTAGAAGTGATTCTGGAACCGCTCGTAGAAGCCGATCGACACGTCGATCGGTGCGCGCTCGGGCGCCTGGTAAACGCGGTCCAGATCGCGCAGCAGCGTTCCCGCCGTCACGGCGACTTCCTTCACTCCGCCTTCCACGAAGTATCCCGAGGTGGCGGCTTCCGGGAACACCACCAGTGCCGGCCGCGGGTCGAGCGACGTCGCCTCGCCGAGCACGGCGCCGATGCGCTCGAGATTGGCGCCGTACTCACCCTTCGCGGGGCGGAACTGCGAGATGGCGATGGTCGGCATCGCGGGAAAGATACGCTGTCGGCCGTCAGCCATCAGCCGTCAGCCGTCAGCCGTCAGCCTGCCATGCATTGGAGGGGACTGCTGATGGCTGATGGCTGAGAGCTGACGGCGCCTCTAGCTTACAGCATGCTCCACCCCTGGCACGATCTCCCGGCCGGCCCCCATCCGCCGGAGGAAGTCACCGCCATCATCGAGATCCCGAGCGGCAGCCGCAACAAGTACGAGCTGGACAAGGAGACCGGCCTGTTCCGCCTCGATCGTGTCCTCTATTCCGCCGTGCACTACCCGGGCGACTACGGCTTCATTCCCCGCACGCTGTCCGAGGACGACGATCCGTGCGACGTACTGGTGCTGATCAAGGAGCCCACCTTCGTGGGCTGCGAGATCCGCGCGCGCCCCATCGGCCTGCTGCGCATGGTGGACCGCGGCGAGCCCGACGAGAAGATTCTCGCGGTGCCGGCCCAGGACCCGTTCCAGAACGAGTTCTTCGACATCGCCGACATCCCGCAGCATCAGTTGAAGGAGATCGAGCACTTCTTCCTCATCTACAAGGACCTCGAAGGGAAGCGGACCCAGATGGAAGGCTGGCGCAAGAGCGACGTGGCAATGGCCGCCGTCTCCACCGCGATGCGGCGCTACGCCGAACGCTACCCCGGACGATGAGCACCAGCCTCCTGACGCGTAACCAGGAGCGGCGCCTGGTCACGCATCTGCGGCTGTTGCTGGACGATCTCGACGCGCTGGCGACGCTCCCCGAGCTGGAGCGCGCCGGTCAGCCGGGCGGCCGGGTGCGCGACCTCGTGGACGAGGCGCGCGCCGCGGCGCGCGCCCTGCGGGCGAAGTTGGGACTGCCCGAGGACAGGGGCACGGCGCTCGCACGGCGCGTAGGGGCGACCGCCGAGGTCTGGGCCGTTCGCGTCGAAGATCTTCGCGCCCGGCGGCTGCGGGCCTATGGCGATGTCCATCCCGATCTCGCTCCCACCCTCGATCCGCCGCTCGACCAGCTGCGCCGCGCCCTCGTGGCGCTGGCGGAGGCGGCAGGCGAGCTTCCGGAGCGGTGACCACGCTCCTCTACATCGCGGCGGGAGGCCTGCTCGGCACGTTGGCCCGCTACGGCCTGCAGGGATGGATCCAGACCCGATCGGGTGTGGGCGGCTTCCCGGTGGGCACACTGGTCATCAACCTCGCCGGGTCCTTCGCGCTCGGCTTCGTGATCCGCTTCGCTACGGGATCGACGGTCGTGTCTCCCGAAATGCGCGCCGCCCTCACGATCGGATTCTGCGGCGCGTTCACGACCATGAGCACGTTCAGCTACGAGAGCGTCCGCCTCCTGGGCGACGGGGAATACGCGTGGGCCGCGCTGTACATGGGTGGGACGATTGCGGGATGCGTGGGCGCAGTGATCGGGGGGACGGCGCTGGCGAGCAAACTGCTGTGAGGTGATCATGCACCACCGGTTCAAGGGCGAGCGCACCCTGATGCGCATCTTCATCGGGGAGAGCGACAAGTACCACGGCAAACCGCTGTACGAAGCGCTGCTCCAGCGGCTCCGAGAGAAGGGCCTGGCCGGCGCCACCGTCTTGCGCGGGGTCGCCGGTTTCGGCGCTTCGAGCACGGTGCACACCGAGAAGATTCTGCGGCTGTCGCTCGACCTACCGATGATCGTGGAAGTCGTGGAAACCGAAGAGGCGATCCAGGCCGTGCTGCCCGACCTCGACGAGATGATCGGCGGCGGTCTGATCACGCTGGAACGCGCGCGCGTCATCATGTACCGCCCGGGCGACGTGCGCCCCAGCGAGCGGGAGCTGCATCGCATCGAGGGATTGGAGCCGGAGGGCTAGCCCCATCGGCGCACCCTTTACCTGGCTCACGGCTGAGCTAGACTGACGACGTGAAGCCGACGCTCGTCTCCCTGGGATGCCTCCTGGTTCTCACTGTCGCGGTCGCGGCGGGCTGGACGTCCGCGCTCGACCAGGCGACGACGCTGGCCGCCGCATCGCACCGCACGGCGTTCCAGAGCGCCGTGGCCGTCAACGTCACCGCCCTGGGCAGCGCGCCGGTCATCACGCTCATTGCGATCATTGGCGCCGCCTATGCCGTCTCGTCGGGGCGCCCGCGAATGGTGCTGGCGCTCGCCTGGACGCCACTCGCGTTCCTGCTGGACAGCACGATCAAGCTGCTGGTGCGTCACCCGCGACCCACGGCGGCGATGATCGCCCTGCCGCCGGACTTCAGCTTCCCCAGCGGACACACGGTGGCGGCCAGCGCGCTGTACCTCACCCTCGCCCTCCTCGCAGCCGGAGCGGAGCGGCGCGCCGGCCCGCGCCGCCTGCTCATCGCCTCCGGCGTCCTCGTGGCGGTGTTGGTGGCATGGAGCAGGGTGTACTTGGGGGTGCACTACCTCAGCGATGTGATTGGCGGACTGCTACTGGGGTCGGCGGGGGCGATGGCGGCAGTGAGGGGCTTGCAGGCAGGAAGCCAGATCGACAGAGGGACGCTCAGTCACGCAGACTGAGCGCCCCTCCGTCCACCCGCTGGCCCACGAACATCCGGCTCAACAGGTATGCTCCTGTCAGAACTCCCACCGACACCAGCACGACGTTCGGCTGCGCCATCACCGTCCCTACGAACAGCGCGCCGTACACCGCCACGAATCCCACCGGCAGCACCGGATACAACGGACTCCTGAAGGGCGCTTTCGGCTCCCGCCGGCGCACCACGAGCAATGCCAGCACCGCGATCGAGTCGACCACCAGGATCAGCGTGATTGATAGCGCCAGCAGCGAATTGAAGGTGCCTCCCAATGCGAGCGCCATTGCCGTCACTCCCACGAAGACCATGGCCACCCATGGAGTGCCGCCGCGATTCACGCGCGCCAGCAGGCGGGGGGCGAGTCCCTCCCGCGCCAGGCCGAAGATGACCCGCGGCGTCACGAAGACGTTGCCGTTGAGCGAGGCGAGCACGACGAGCAGGGCGACGGCCGCGAAGATCATCCCGGCGCGACTGCCGAACAACACCCCCATCACGTCCGCCGCCACCAGATTCGAAGACGCGATGCGTTCGAACGGCAACACGTGTATGTAGGCGACGTTGAGCAGCAGGTAGAGCACGGTGGCAGCCGCGATTCCACCCAGGTAGATCCGTGGCAGGCTGCGCGACGGCTCGACCACCTCCTCGGCGATCTTCCCTGCGTCCAGATAGCCGTAGTAGGTCCAGATCACCGCCTGGAACGCCACGGCCAGCGACGCGGCGCGCGGAGCACCGGGCAGTGCGGTGTGCCACCCGGCCCCGTCGCCGCGGGCGAGCGCGGCGGCGATGACGGCGAGCAAGGCCAGCAGCTTCGCTCCGGTCGAGACGTTCTGCACCCAGCGTCCCGAGGAGACACCCGTGAGGTTCACCAGCGTGAAGATCCCCACCAGCGCCACGCCGAGCAGGCCGGTAGTCTCAGCGGGGGCACCCACGAGGCGCCCGAGATACTCGCCGCACACCACGCCGATCGCGGCGATGGCGGCCGTGTAGATGGCGATCCCCTCCACCCATCCCACGACGAACCCGGCGCGCGGGCCGAACGCGTCGCGGGCGTAGACGTACTTGCCGCCGGCCCGCGGGTAGCGAGCGGCGAGCTCGGCGAAGATCAGGCTGCCGACAAAGGCGATGGCGCCGCCCACGAGCCAGGCGACGAGCGTGAGCGCCGGCCGCCCGAGCTGCCCCGCAACCACACCGGGCGTCCGGAAGATTCCCGACCCCACCATGATCCCGATGACCATGGCGAGACCGTCTCCAATACGAAGCGACCGTTTGAGCTCGAGCATCGAGCCCAAACGGTCGCCTCAATGACTTCGGCTGGCTAGGGTCGCCGGCCGCCGCCCGAGTTGGAGGGTCGCGAGCCGGATCCCCGCGACGGCGACGAGCCGCGCGAGGGTGACGACCCACGGGAGGGCGATGCGCCGCGGGAAGGCGGCGACCCGCGCGACGGCGCAGCCGAGCGCGGAGCGTCCCGCCCACCGTCGGAGCCGCCGCGCGCGCGCGGCTCAGCAGCCGGCGCCTCGCGCCGCCCCGACCCTTCCCGGTTGCCATCAACCGCAGGGCGTTGACGCGGCTCGATCACGGGATTGCCTCGCCCATCAAATCCGGTCACCTCCGGGGGACGCTCCACGATCCCCGCGTTCCTCAGCGGCGTGCGCTGGCGCGGCAGCACGAAAGGCGGGGGGGCCGCGGGCCGCTTGAAGACGAAGCCTCCACCCGTGCGACCGTAAGTGTAGGGACGGCCATAACCGCCGTAGCGGTTGCAGAATGGGTCGCCGAAGCAGGAGTAGCCGTACGGTCTGTAGAAGCCGCCGCGGTACCCATAGAAGCCGTAGTAGTAGGGATCATAAAAGAAGGAATCGCAGTAGAACGGATCGTACAGGAAGGGATCGCAGTAGCGGTACGGCCGCCCGAAGTACAGGCCGATATTGAGGCCGGAGCCGTACCCCCCGCACCCATAGCAGGGGCGATAGTAACCGGCATACGGCCGCCGCGCGCCGTCCCCCACCGTGTAGCTCACCACGTCGTAATCGAAATGGGTCGAGTCGGCCATCTCGGTCACGAGATCCAACAGGCCGGCTTCCTGGTCGTCTCGAATGCGCTCACTGGCCAGCACCCGGTAATCCCAATGGTCTCCCCGGACGAAGCGATCGTACCGGAACGGCGACGCGGACCGCGCGGCCAGGATGGTGCCGGTGCCGTCCCGATCGTCCACGTAGAACGTCTCGCGGTCGCCGCGCCCTCTCAGCTCGTAGTCCTTGCCGCCGCGGACGAAGTCGTCGTCGCCCGGGTCGAGCGGGAACAGCACCCGCACGTGCCCGTCCACGTCCGCGCGCAGCACCAGCAGG